>JAQZBM010000154.1 GCA_029238945.1 Clostridia bacterium | reverse complement strand
AGTGTATTTTATGCCCTAATTTTATCAGAAAACTGTATACTATGTCCCCGAACATTCTGTATACTATGTTACCGGACTATACACCCCGTGTCGTTCCTTATAAGCGAAGGATCTTAATAGGTACTGTGAAAAGATGCGGAACGACAATAGTATAATGTAGAATCTTTTGCATTTTATCTAAATAATTGTGAACAAATTGTAAAAAAGTGAGTCTATAACTATATGAGGAAGGAAATGGTATGAACTATACAGAATATAGTATCTGAGAATTTAAATAAGGAGGATAAACATGAGAAATAAAAAAAGAAGTATAGTCTTGATTCTAGTTGCAGCTATGATTTTATCATCCGTAAGCTTTGCCTTTGCAGATACAACAGGCACAAAGTTCACTGACATAGACAGCAGCTGGGCGAAACAACATATTATTAATGTATACAACAAGGGCTTGATGAACGGTGTTACTGATACGCAGTTTAAGCCCAAGGATAGTGTGACACACTATCAGGCCTTTATAGCTATAGCAAGAATGACTAAGGCAAAGGAGAAATATGACCTTGCAGCTTTAGTTGAAAAATATAAGAATGAAACTTTTAACATACCTGATTATGCGAAGCAGGAAATTGCTTACTGCCTGGAGGCAGGTATAACTACACCTGTAGAACTAAGTGTACTAAGCAAAACCACAATAGCAACAAAGCAGGTTGTAAGCAGATACTTGGCAAAGGCTTTGGGAGCAAGCTATGACCCAAATAAAGCTATAGTATTCCTTGGCTTTACAGATTCAGAGTTCATCGTAAAGGATAACAAACCATACATAAAGCACCTTATAGACTTGGGAGTCCTTAGCAGTGAGGGCGATGCCAACGGCAGATTCAATCCTGATTCAACTGTGACAAGAGAAATGTTTGCCAAGATGCTTGATATCGCCAGCGATAAATATGTAAATGCTCCGCCGACAACACCTACAGAACCGACAACACCAACAACACCTATACCTCCTACAGATACAACTCAACCGCCAAGTACGGGAGAAACTACTCCGCCGCCTACACCGGTTGAAGCTCCGGACTATACCGGCAAAGTAGAGAAGGTAATAATTGAGTATGGTGTTATAGTGGTAAATGTCAATGGTGCCAACAACACTGTAGTTAAGAAGGACTTCAAAATAGCAGACGATATGAAATGCATAATTGATGGAGTAGAAAACAGTCACTATTGGAAGATAAAAGCTGAAGATAGGGTATCCATCTATTTGAATAAACAAGGAAAAGTCGAAAAGCTCGTAGTTGACAGCAAAATAAAGAAGCTAACAGGGACTATTGAGAGCATCCTTATTACTGATAAGCTTGAGTTGAATATAAAGCTTCAGACCGGTGAGATAAGAACCTACTATATCACTGACAAAACTAAGATAATTAAGAATATGAGCGTTGTTAAGTACGATTACTTGAAGCCGGGAGACAATGTAGCCATAACAGTAGATGACGTAAACATAACAGATATAAATGCAGACAGCACAATAGTCGTAGACACCGGTATAATCGAGTCAATCATATATACAAGAACCGCTGCACCGAGGATAACAATGTTTGACTACGAAGGCAACAAAAAAGAATATTTCATCAGAGAAGATTTGGATTCAAGAAATATTATTATAGAAGGAAGAAATGCCAGCGTTTATGATTTGAGACCGGGCATGGATGTAAAGGTTGAACTGGAGAATGACGAGATAGTAAAGCTTACAACTATAAGAACTGAGACCTCTGATAGCTTTGAAGGTACTATAAAGTATGTCAACACAACCTTGAAAATTATCACCATAACTCAATATGACGCTGAACAGCAGAAGGAAATAGAGAAGAAGGTCTATGTTGAGAACGCTGCAGTAAGGGATATAAGCCTGAACTATATTTCACTTTCTCAACTGAAGGCAGG
The DNA here is from genome assembly GCA_029238945.1 of Clostridia bacterium. Classification (GTDB taxonomy): domain Bacteria; phylum Bacillota; class Clostridia; order Lutisporales; family Lutisporaceae; genus GWB2-37-7. The sequence continues at coordinate 9,873 of JAQZBM010000154.1, read as the reverse complement.
AGCGCATATTACTATATTTGGTACTGAGGACGCTGATAAAATAACAGCCACCTTGGTAGTGGTAAATAAATAATAAACGCAGTATAAAGCATGTGTCACAGATTTGCGACACATGCTTTGTGTTTTTACGCAAGTAGGGGTCGGTTTCCATGCCGACCCGGGTAATTGTACAAATCCACAAATAAAAGATAAATAATCAATAATTATTGACTATTGACCAAATATTAAATATAAATGCAAAATATAAATATATAAATAACAGGTGATAGGTAACAGGTGTCAGGTGTCAGTAGGGGTCGGTTTCCACGCCGACCCGCAAAACCCATTCATGCTGAACCGCCCCGTTGTCATTCTGAACGCAGTGAAGAATCTTATCGAAGCGCCCCATGCGCCTGTTACCTGTTACCTGATATATTGGAGGGATTATATGAGTTATATAGATAATTACAACCAATGGCTTGCACATGAAATATTTGACCAGGACACAAAAAACGAGCTGATAAGCATAAAAGACAATTCTAAGGAAATTGAAGATAGATTTTATAAGAATCTTGAGTTTGGTACAGGCGGTTTAAGAGGCGTTATAGGGGCAGGCACCAACAGGATGAATAAATATACTGTAGGAAGAGCAACCCAAGGCTTGGCAAACTACATAAACAGCAAGGGTATCAAGGCTGCTGCTGTGGTAATAGCCTATGACTCAAGAAGATTCTCAAGGGAGTTTGCGTCGGAAGCGGCAGCAGTCCTGAATGGGAACAACATAAAGGTGTACCTGTTTGAGGAGCTGCGCCCTACACCGGAGCTTTCCTTTGCGGTAAGACAGCTTCAAGCTGCTGCCGGTATAGTGGTGACAGCCAGCCACAATCCTCCTGAGTACAACGGCTATAAGGTGTACTGGAGCGATGGGGCACAGATAGTTTCTCCTGTAGCAGAGGAGCTAATGGCGGAAATCAACTCTATAACGGATTTTGGAGCGATCAGAACTATGAAGGCGGAGCAGGCAAAAAAAGAGGGCTTGCTGAAGAGCATAGGCAGTGATATAGATGACATATACATAGAAAAGGTAAAGTCCTTATCTCTTAGACCTGAGATAGGGAAGGAGCTGGGCGGGAAGCTGAGTGTAGTATATACACCTCTTCATGGCACCGGAAACATACCTGTGAGGAGAGTACTGGCAGAGCTTGGCTATGAGAACGTAGCTGTAGTGCCGGAGCAGGAGCTGCCTGACGGAAATTTTCCTACAGTCAAGTATCCAAACCCGGAGGAGCACGATGCCTTCACCTTGGCGATAAAGCTGGGAGATGAGAAGGATGCAGATGTAATAATAGGTACAGACCCTGACTGCGATAGAGTGGGCGCAGTAGTCAAGGACGCCGGCGGCGATTATGTAGTGCTTACAGGCAATCAGACTGGTGCACTGCTGATAGACTATGTACTTTCATCCATGGCTGAGCAGGGAAGCTTGAGCAAAAATGACACTATAGTAAATACCGTAGTTACCGGCAAGCTGGGTGAGACAATAGCGCGAAGCTATGGAGTTGATGTGATATCAGTGCTGACAGGCTTCAAATATATCGGAGAGAAGATAAAGGAATTTGAGGAGGCAGGTGACAGGAGGTTCATCTTCGGCTATGAGGAGAGCTACGGCTACCTTGCAGGGGACTTTGTGAGAGACAAGGATGCAGTTATAGCCTCCATGCTTATATGTGAAATGACAGCATATTACAAGAGAAAGGGCATAGGTCTTTATGAAAGACTGCTTCAGCTCTTTGACAAGTATGGATATTTTAAGGAAGGACTTGGCTCTATAGCCTTCAAGGGCAAAGAAGGCATGGAGAACATGAGGGACTTGATAAACAAGATAAGACAAAACCCCATGCAAAGTGTAAACGGAGTGAAGGTCCTTGAGTTCAGGGACTATATGAGCTATAAGGGAGAGATTGAGCTTCCCAAGGAGAATATGTTGAGCTTCATATTGGAAGACAAGTCCTGGTTTGCCATCAGGCCATCAGGCACAGAGCCTAAGCTCAAGCTGTACTACTCAGTAACAGGCAGCAGCGTAGAGGACGCGGATATAAGGCTTGAAAAGCTGAAAAATGCAGTATTAGAGATAATATCATAGTCTTTAAAGCGACCTACAACTGTGATATAATTAGGAAAGGAAGACATCAAGAGGAGGATTTGTTGATGGAAAAATTAATTATAACAGCATGCCTTACAGGGGCTGAAGTTACGAGAGATTTACAGCCCAACCTTCCCATAACACCGGAGGAAATCGCTGATGCAGCTTACGAGGCTTGGAAAGCAGGCGCGTCTATAGCTCATATACATGCGAGAAAGCCTGACGGTACTCCGACGCAGGATAAAGAAGTTTATGCAGAGATAAAAAGAAAGATTGAAGAGCGTTGTGATATAATATTCCAGCCTTCTACAGGCGGTGCGGTATGGCACTCCAAGGAGGAGCGGATTCAACCTGTTTATCTGAAGCCTGAAATGGCATCCTTAAGCACAGGAACCTGCAATTTCGGTCCAGACGTTTTCATGAACTCAGAGGAATACATAGAAAACTTTGCTAAGATAATGCAGGAGAACGGCGTGAAGCCTGAGGTAGAGATATTTGAAAAAGGCATGATAGACAATGCCATGAAATTGGTGAAGAAGGGTCTTCTGAAAACGCCCATACATTTCGACTTTGTAATGGGTGTACCGGGAGCAATACCTGGAGAGGCAAGAGACCTGATGTATCTGGTATCCAGCATTCCGCAGGACTGCACCTGGACAGTTGCCGGCATAGGAAGATATGAGCTGCCCCTGGCAGTTATGGCAATAGCGATGGGAGGCCACGTAAGAGTAGGTTTCGAAGACAATATATACTATTCAAAGGGTGTAGTAGCCGAGTCAAATGCACAGCTGGTAGAGAGAATCGCCAGAATATCCAAAGAGTGCGGCAGAGAGGTTGCCAACCCGACTGAGACAAGAAGAATACTTGGGATAACAAAATAAAGCTGTAGGGGTCAGTTTCCATGCTGACCCTTAATTTATGCAACAGGGAACAGTGCTATGAGCACGGGCTGGCATGGAAACCAGCCCCTACAACTGTCATACAGCACCTGTGAAGAAACTTTCACTTACTATTAAAGGATTTTTTCACCTTCTGTAGAAATAATATATACCGGGGGGAATAAATTATTATGGAGGTGATACAATGCTTTTTGATACCAACATCGGCGCAGCCGTAAGATGTACAGACTGCGGCAAGCTGATAACTGATGATGGCGTATATGAGGTTCGGTGCAGCTGCGGCAGAACAATACTTACAATCAAAAGCACCAACTGTAAAAGCTTCCGTGTGTACATACCTTGCATAGTTTGTGAGAAGGATCATTTATATATGTTTGACTCCAGACAGGCCTTGCTGAACAAAGTGAAGATACTCTCTTGTCCCGCAAGTCAGATGGATATAGCCTTTATAGGCAATAAAGCCATGGTTGAGGAAGTAGCACAGAAGCATGAAAAGGATTTACAAGAACTGATAAATGTACTAGAATTATAAATGCTCAGAATTTCGGCACGAGCTGCGATACTCGCGCCGTTTTTAAAATATATAGTATTGTATGGAGAAGTCTTTTTTCATCATATATATTGCATTATATTTTCCAAATTGGAAATAATTCAGAAAAGGGGTGATTAGCACTTGAACGAACTAATGGAAAAAAGTATGAACGATTTGAGGGAAATGGCGAAAGCCATGGGCATAAAAAGCTATTATAAATATAAAAAAGAAGAGCTGGTAAAAGAAATATTAGAAACTATACAGAAGGCAAAGATTGAGCAGGGTTTGGTGAAGGAGCCCGACACACCGCCTGAGATAAAGGCAGAGCAGCCGGAGAGGGAGGAAAAGAAACCTCTAAGTGCTGCAGAGAAAAAGTTCTTTGAGGGCAAGGATGTTGAGAAGGGTGGAAACGCCGACGGAATATTAGAGGTTCTGCCTGACGGCTTTGGCTTTCTAAGATCGGATAATTATCAATCAGGAGACAGAGATATTTATATATCACCATCACAGATACGAAGATTCAACCTGAGAACCGGAGACAGAGTAACCGGTATCACAAGAGCCCCCAAGGAAGGGGAGAAATTTCAGGCACTTCTCTACGTACAGGGAGTTAACGGCGATAATCCCGAAACTGTAATCAGACGACCTTATTTTGAAGATCTCACACCTATTTATCCCAATGAACAATTAACTTTAGAGACAGAGCCAAAGGATTTATCCACCAGATTAATTGATTTGCTTGCTCCTATTGGTATGGGACAAAGAGGTATGATTGTATCTCCTCCAAAAGCAGGTAAGACTATTCTTTTGAAAAAAATCGCCAACAGCATTACCACAAACTATCCAAATGTAGAGCTTATAGTTTTACTTATTGACGAAAGACCGGAAGAGGTTACAGATATGAAGCGCTCCATAAAGGGAGATGTTATATATTCTACCTTTGATGAGATGCCTGAGAACCACTGCAAGGTGGCAGAAATAGTGCTGGAGAGAGCAAAAAGACTGGTAGAACAGAAAAAGGATGTAGTAATACTTTTAGACAGCATTACCAGACTTGCAAGAGCGTATAACCTGACTATTTCACCAACAGGACGTACCTTGTCGGGTGGCTTGGATCCGGGTGCACTTTACAAACCAAAGAAATTTTTTGGCGCTGCCAGAAACATAGAAGAGGGCGGAAGCTTGACAATACTTGCTACAGCCTTGGTTGATACAGGCAGCAGGATGGATGATGTAATATTTGAAGAATTCAAGGGAACAGGAAACATGGAGGTTCACTTAGACAGAAAACTGTCCGAGAAGAGAGTTTTCCCTGCCATAGATATGAACAAATCCGGTACAAGAAGAGAGGAAATGCTTCTGTCTCCTAAAGGCTATGAAGCTGTACTTTCAATAAGAAAAGCCTTCAGCAGCGGCTCAAATTATGATGTCACAGAGTTCCTTATCAACAAGCTTATAGCTTATAAAACAAATGAAGAATTCATTGAATTTATTAGAAATGCAAACTTTAGAGAGTAGTTTCATTTTTTGCCATATAAATTGGAATAAAAAATATTTGCCAACCATATAATTCTATGCTACAATAATAAAGGTTTCTATTGAAACAATTGAATAAATGCATGTAGAGACAGTATATACTAAATTAAACAATGTCTTATGCGTTGATAGCTGACAACAGTAGTCATAACTGTGTAATATGGCAATCATTGATTTTGGTATTGCCGTCTTAGCTATACATAAGCTATACAGAAAGAGGTGAATAAAATGAAAGAAGGAATTCATCCAAATTATAACAAGGCTGTTATAAAGTGTGCTTGCGGAGAAGTAATTGAAACAGGTTCTGTTAAGCCAGAAATAAAGGTTGAAATTTGCTCCAAGTGCCATCCTTTCTTCACAGGAAAGCAAAAGCTTGTTGATACAGGCGGACGTGTTGACAGATTTAGAAAGAGATACAATCTTGACAAGAAGGAAGAATAATAAGAACCCCACCCATTAACGCAATCAAGATTGCTGATGGGTCCCGGGAACCTTGTTGTGTTCACAATAATTGAGGTTAAAGCCAAAAGCTTTAGCCTCTATTTGTTTAAAAGCAAGTGCGACACATCCTGTAGGGCGCGGACCTGCGTGTCCGCCCGTGTAGGGTACGCTGCCCACAGCGTACCGCACGACAATAATAATCGCTCAATAGCAATTAATAATATTTTAAACTGCATTTAAGGGGGAAGGGAAATGTACGGGCCAAAGGATCACGGTTGGATAGAGGTTATAGTCGGATCTATGTTTAGCGGTAAAAGCGAGGAGTTGATAAGAAGAATCAACAGAGCCAGAATTGCTAAGCAAAAGGTGCAGGTTTTCAAACACAGTATTGATGACAGATATGCAGTTGACCACGTAGTATCTCACAATGGGACTAAAGCGGAAGCCATCAAGGTTTCAAAGGCTAGAGACATACTAAAGTATGTAGATGAGGATGCTTTTGTAATTACAGTTGATGAAGTTCAATTCTTTGACCAGGAAATTGTTGACGTGTGCGTCAAGCTGGCAGACCAAGGCAAAAGAGTTATTGCCGCAGGCTTGGACCAGGATTTTAGAGGAGAACCCTTCGGACCTACACCGGATTTAATGGCGGTAGCTGAATTCGTAGACAAGATGCAGGCAATATGCATGATATGCGGCAATCCTGCAACACGCACTCAAAGGCTTATAAACGGAAACCCCGCTAATTATCATGACCCGGTTATACTTGTTGGAGCCAAAGAAAGCTATGAAGCCCGATGCAGAAAGTGCCATGAGGTTCCGGGCAAGGACAAGCTATAAATATTTTGTACATATAAAAGTCCTTCTGAGTTCATATTTCAGAAGGACTTTTCCATATCATATCAATCTATTATTGAAGCAAAAAACTGATTCTTTTCTTTGAGAAATTTCAAGACCTCATCGTTTTTCGCAGTAAGCTTTATATTGGCGCTGTGTCCCTTAATGGAGTGTGCAAGCTCCAACAGCCTTTTGGCTACATCTTCATCAAAGTGCTTGCTGTTTCCTAAATTTATAACAACAGTCAAGGACTTAATAAACAGGAACCCCTGTATAATCATATTCAGAGACTGGAAGTTCTCTGACTTTATACTGCTTGAGAGGTTAATATTCAACTGATTTACTTTACTTTCTATTGTAAAGGGCAAAGCTGAAGCATCTTCCTCAGGCTCTTCGGCAGGAGCTTCTTCGCTCAATATATCTATAACATTGTCTAAATCCTCTATAGTTGTGTTCAGCTCGTCAATAGTATCATCCAGCTTGCTGTTTATAGCTGCAGAAGCTTTTTTGGCGGCTTCGGCATGGCTTAGCACTTCATTGACAACTGCTGTTACTTTATCGGCAGTAAAAGGCTTGATGATATAATGCTTTGCTCCGCTTGAAACGGCAGACAGCACCATTTGCTTCTGGTCCAAAGCACTGATCATAATTATATTTGCATCAGGAAAATGCTTCAAAATCTTTTTCACTGAACCTATGCCATCAAGAATGGGCATCGTAATATCCATAGTAACCAAATCCGGCTGCAGCTTTTCGTACTCATTATATGCCGACTCTCCGTTTATGGCTTCTCCGACTATTGTATGCCCTGCCTCAGTAAGAATTGTGGATAGATTTCTTCTGATTATTGATGAATCATCAACTACAAGTATATTTGCCATAGCTTACCCCACGAAAAAACATAATTTGCCACATTTTTTGCATAGATATATTTTAGCATAAGTGAGATTAATTTCAAATAGCCGACGCATGATACACCTCCATGCCCATGTCATCCGGTAGGGAACGACCCCCGTGTCGTTCCTCATCAGCGAAGGATCTTCCCCGTTTCGCTGATAACCTTGAAAAATATCATAAAGAAAGATATACTATTATACATAGAAATGCCGATTACGGCATGAGCCTGCAATATAATTGAATTGAAAGGTAATAATAATATGTTAAATGCAGAAAAGAAAATAAAGCCAAAGTCTGTTGGCGGGCAGGCAGTTATTGAAGGCGTCATGATGAAGGGTGTCAACGATATCGCGATAGCTGTAAGGAAGCCTGACGGAGAGATTACAGTAAAAAAAGAGGCGCTTAAAAGCAATCGGAAGAAGATAAACAAAATACCTATTATAAGAGGAGTATTTGGCTTTATTGATTCTATGGTTATCGGCGTCCAATCACTTATGTTTTCTGCTGAATTTTTCGAGGAAGAGCCAAAGGAGCAGAAAAAGAATCCCAATGCATTTGAAAGATTTTTAGACAAAAACTTTGTTTGGATATCTGTTGCCTTGTCTTTAGCATTTACAGTATTTTTCTTCATACTTCTTCCTACTGTAGCAGTAGATTTCTTTGAACATCTTTTCAAAAGCACAATAGTATTAAATCTGATAGAAGGCATAGTTCGTATAGCTATATTTGTGGCATACATCACAGCTATTTCTCAGATGAAGGATATCAAAAGAGTGTTTGAATATCACGGTGCAGAGCATAAGTCAATATTCTGCTATGAGCACGGTCAGGAACTGACTGTGGAAAACGTAAAGAAGCATGGCAGACTGCATCCCAGATGCGGAACCAGCTTCCTGTTTATTGTTATGATTGTAAGTATATTGGTGTTCTCGGTATTTGAATGGTCCAATCTCTTCTACAGAATAGCTGTAAGGCTGCTGCTGCTCCCTGTAGTAGCCGGTATATCCTATGAGCTTATAAAGTGGGCAGGCAGAAGTCAAAGCACACTTTCACGCATACTTTCGGCGCCTGGAATGTGGCTGCAGCTGATAACTACAAGAGAACCTGATGACCAACAGATAGAAGTTGCAATAGAGGCACTGAAAAATGTTTTAGTTGAGGATCCGGAGGCGGACAATTGGTAGGCAATACTATAAGAAGTGTATTGCAGTCAGCACTGCGAGACTTAAAGGACAGCGGCTCACAAAGTCCTGTTCTTGATGCGGAGCTGCTGCTTTTGCATGCATACAGGCTTAATAATATAGAGATGAATAAAATTAAGCTGGTTACAAACAGCAATGATTCAGTCCCACAAGAGGTTCTTGGCTTTTACTCTGACTTTGTGCAGGAACGGGCTCAAGGCAAGCCTGTCCAATATATCACAGGCATTCAGGAGTTTATGGGACTGGAGCTTTGTGTATCACCCGGAGTGCTGATTCCGAGAGGGGATACAGAGATAATCGTAGAGAAGCTTTTGGAGCTTATGCCCAAGGACAGCTCAATGAGAATTATCGATATGTGTACAGGCAGTGGAGCCATAGCTCTCGGTCTGGCTCGATATCTTAAGAATTCCACGGTTGCTGCAGTGGATATATCCGATGCGGCACTGGAATGCTGCAGGCGTAACATCGCCAAGCTGCAGCTGCAAAACAGAGTGGAAGCTGTCAAAAGCGATTTGTTTGAAGACTTGACAAGTGAAACTTTTATAAATAATATAGATATGATTGTTTCAAATCCACCGTATATACCGGAGGGAGACATATCTGAGCTGTCGCGCAGCGTGAAGGACTATGAGCCATCACTGGCGCTTAACGGAGGACAGGACGGGTTGGATTTTTACAGGGAAATAATCAGGCAGGCTCCGCGCTATCTGAAAAGCGGTGGAATACTTGCTTTTGAAATAGGCTATAATCAAGGTCAGGATGTAATGAATATAATGAAGGAGAGCGGGCATTGGTATGATTTAGAAAGTCACAAGGATTTAGCCGGATTAGACAGGTGTATAATTGCACGCTTTAAATAGAATTACTATAAATAACAGGGAGTGGTATTATGATAGATAAGCTGCAGGCTTTAGAAGATAAATACGAAGACCTCAGTCACAAGATAAGTGATCCTGAGATAATAAACGACCAGGCACAATGGCAGAAGCTTATAAAGGAGCATGCGAACCTAGAACAGATAGTTGTGAAGTACCGTGAATACAAGGGTGTGCTTCAAGGTATAGAGGATTCCGAGGCTATGCTTAAGGATGAAATTGACAAGGAATTTGAGGAAATGGTGAAGCTGGAGCTTTCTGAGCTTCAGGAGAAAAAGGAAGCCTTGGAGCAGGAGCTGAAGCTATTGCTGCTTCCTAAGGACCCAAATGATGATAAGAACGTTATAGTTGAGATAAGAGGAGCGGCAGGCGGTGACGAAGCTGCATTATTCGCAGGAGACTTATTCCGTATGTACACCAGATATGCGGAGAGACAAGGCTGGAAGATAGAGATGCTAAGCTCCAACCCTACAGATATAGGGGGCTACAAGGAAGTTATATTTGCTATAGAAGGCAGAGGCGCATACAGCAA
>JAQZBM010000153.1 GCA_029238945.1 Clostridia bacterium | reverse complement strand
AAGAGTGACAACTCATATTACTCTGCCCGGAAGATTTGTTGTACTTATGCCTACTGTAGAGTATACAGGCATTTCCAGACGTATAGAGGATGAACAGGAAAGAGAACGTCTGAAAGAATTGGCTGCAAAATTCAAGCCGGAGGACATGGGTATAATAATCAGGACTGCCGCTGAAGGCTGCGGTGATGAAGAAATAAAGGAAGATATAAGCTTCCTGACAAAGCTGTGGGCTGATATTAAGGAGCAGCAGGTATCCGGCCCGGTGCCAAGATTGATACATAAGGATATAAATATCGTATACAGAACTGTAAGAGATATGTTTACAAATGATATAGACAGCTTTGTTATAAATAATGAAGAGGAGTACAAAAAGGTCATTCAGGTTACTGAGATTATTTCCAAGGACTTGGTGAAGAGAGTAGAGTATTTTGATAAGCCTTACGATATATTTGAATACTACGACATTAAATCAAAAATAGGAAAGGCTTTAAGCAAAAAGGTATGGCTGAAATCAGGAGGATATATAGTTATTGACCAGACAGAAGCACTTACCGTAATCGATGTAAACACAGGGAAGTTTGTAGGCAGCATAGACTTGAAGGATACCGTTCTTAAGACAAATGTGGAGGCTGCCAGGGAAATTGCCAAGCAGCTGCGGCTGAGAGACATCGGAGGAATAATAATCATTGACTTTATAGACATGCATGAGAAGCAGCATGAGGAAGTTGTGCTGGAATCTCTGAAGAACTCCCTGAAAAAGGATAGGACAAAGTCAAATGTTCTTGGGATAACTCATTTGGGACTGGTTGAAATGACTCGCAAAAAGGTGCGTCAGCGAGTGGAAAACGTCTTCATGACAGATTGCCCGTGCTGCAATGGAGAAGGCAAGGTCTTGATAAGCTTTGAAAATAAAAAATAGTTATTATGTAAAAAATGTAATAACAGTGCTAAGTTTCAGTACATGGGAAAATCAGATTGACAAAAATCCCATGCTATGATAAAGTATATTGATGTAGGCGTATCCGCACGGGTCGGGTTTAAATTTTACCTAGTATCCGGCGAGACTTATTATGGGAGGTGTAAGCCTAATGTATGCAATAATAAAGACTGGTGGAAAGCAATACAGAGTTAACGAAGGTGATGTTATTTCTGTAGAGAAACTTGATGTAGCTTCAGGAAATGCAGTTGTATTTGAAGAAGTACTTCTAGTAGAGAAGGACGGAGACGTTCAAATCGGAGCTCCTGTTGTTAGCGGTGCTAAGGTTGAAGGTACTGTTGTTCAACAAGGTAAGGAAAAGAAGGTTATCGTGTTCAAGTACAAGCCAAAGAAGGACTACAGAAAGAAGCAAGGTCATAGACAGCCATTCACAAAAGTTAAAATTGACAAAATCAATTTCTAATTAATTGAAATGGTTAAGGTTGAGATTAAGCGAGATAAGTCAAGTAATATCGTAAGCTTCAAGTATTCAGGCCACGCCGGCTATGGAAAGGTTGGAGAAGGAGATATTGTTTGCAGTGCGGTTTCAGTACTTGCGCAAACAGCAGTACAGGGACTTAAAATGGTTGCAGATATTGATATTAAGTACCAAATCAAAGATGGCTACTTGAGCTGTCAGCTTCCAAAGGAGCTGGATGAGAAGCAGCTTTTGATGGGTAAAGCAATACTTGAAACCATGTATGCAGGTATAAAAAATATTGAAGAGAATTATAAGAAACATATAGATGTAAGAGAAAATGAGGAGGTGTAATACATGTTTAGAATAAACCTTCAATTATTCGCACACAAAAAAGGAGTAGGTAGCTCCAGAAACGGCCGTGACAGTGAATCAAAGAGACTTGGAGTTAAGAGAGCTGACGGACAGGCAGTTCTTGCAGGAAATATATTAGTAAGACAAAGAGGAACTAAGATACATCCTGGAACAAACGTTGGAATAGGTAAGGATGATACACTATTCGCACTTGTGGAAGGCGTTGTTAAATTCGAAAGAAAAGGCAAGGACAAGAAGCAAGTCAGCGTATATCCTGCAGCTCAATAAAAGTAAGATTGGTACGGCGAAAGCCGTACCTGTTTTTTTTATGGTCGAAACACATGGTATATGCATAAAATAGGTAGCATTTATCAAACTAATTAAAGTACAGATATATAACAGGTAACAGGTGGCAGGTTGTAGGGGCTGGCATCGAAGCCAATCCAACCTAGGGGACGCTGCCCACAGCGTCCCGTATGCCCACACGTGTCATTCCCCAATAACCTTTATACTAAAATAAAATATATTTCAAAGAAAGTACAAAACTGGTATATTATATATGAATAGTAATATTCAAAGCTTAAGACTGAGGTGGAAGCATGTTTGTAGATAAAGCTAAAATATTCATCAAAGCCGGTAACGGCGGCGATGGCAAGGTATCATTCAGAAGAGAAAAATATGTCCCCAACGGAGGTCCCGACGGCGGTGACGGCGGTGCAGGGGGCAGCGTGATTTTTGTGGTAGATGAAGACATGAGGACGCTTATGGATTTCAGATACAAAAGGAAGCACGTTGCAGAAAACGGAGAAGGCGGCATGGCCGGCAATTCCTTCGGGAAAAGCGGTCAGAATCTATACATAAAGGTTCCTTCGGGAACAATAATCAGAGACGTCGCTACAGGAAAGGCTATAGCGGATTTGAAGCACCCCGGAGAACAATTTGTAGCAGCCAGAGGGGGAAGAGGCGGACAAGGCAATCAGCACTTTGCTACACCAACAAGACAAGCGCCTCGATTTGCCCAGCCCGGTGAGAAGGGCGACGAACGAGAGGTTGAGCTTGAGCTTAAGCTTTTAGCGGATATCGGCTTGGTAGGCTTCCCTAACGTAGGAAAATCAACCTTTTTATCTATGGTAACCTCTGCAAAGCCCAAAATTGCCAATTATCACTTTACAACCCTGGTTCCAAATCTGGGGGTAGTAGATTTAGGGAATGGCAGAAGCTTTGTATTGGCAGACATACCGGGACTTATTGAGGGTGCTCATACCGGAGTGGGCTTAGGGCATGATTTTCTAAGACACGTTGAGAGAACCAAGGTGCTAATACATATTATAGATGTATCAGGAATCGAGGGCAGAGATCCCTTAGATGACTTTACGAAAATAAATGAGGAATTGACTTTATACAGTCCGAAGCTTGCAACCAAGCCTCAATTGGTGGCTTGCAACAAGATGGACCTGCCGGGAGCAGAGGAGAATTATGAAATAGTTAGCCAAGCCTTGATAAACCAAGGCTATGAGGTGTTTAAGATATCTGCTGCCACAAGACAGGGAATTGACCATGTATTAAACAGGGCCTTCAATTTACTTGAACAATATAAGGATGTTGAAGAACCTGTTGAAGAAATTGAAGATTTGTTGTATGATAAGAATACAGAAGAAAGAACCTTTAGTGTCAGAAAAGAAAATGGAGTGTACATAGTAGAAGGAGATTTCATCGACTACCTGCTGTCCTCTGTTAACTTGGATGACAGCGATTCAATCAAATACTTTCAAAAGGTACTTAGAAAGAGGGGTATCGTCGATGAGCTGAAGCGTATGGGAGTACAAGATGGAGATACAGTAAAAATGTATGAATTAGAATTCGAATACTTTGATTAATGAACTGGAGGTCAAAGACTAGGAATGAGCTGCATGCATTGTGAGAATTGTAAGCAGAACACAGCTACATATTTCTGCTTGGAGAAAAATGAGATTGTTATTAATGAGAATTATGTTCATAACTCTGAAAAGAGCAGAACCGGCTGGAAAAAGGGAGATCCCAATTACGAGATTCATCGACGTAAGACTAGAAAAGAAATAGAGGTTTAGTATGAAAGGGCAGACCTATGGTCTGCCTTAAATGTTAATAAGGAAGAATTGAACTAGAATAAAAGCAGAATAATATTATATATAAGTCGAGAAAAGACAGGAGTGATTTTATGTTGACGAGCAAGCAGCGAGCATACTTAAGAGGTCTGGGCAACACCTTGGAGCCGATTTTCTTGATTGGCAAGGGTGGAGTGACAGACAATATGATAAATGATATAGATGCAGCATTGGAGGCAAGGGAGCTAATAAAGCTGAAGGTGTTAAACAACAGCCTGGAGGAGCCTAGAGAAGCTGCCAATGTTATAGCTGACCAGCTTGGAGCTGACGTAGTTCAGGTTATCGGTGGAAAGTTCATACTATACAGACCATCGAAAGAAAAGCCGCAAATTGTGTTATAGAAGTCATAGGCATCTGCTAATATAGTGTTTAGGAAAAAATAAGTTTCCTAGGCACTTTTTTTATGCATTGATAAATCACAGCAACTACTTCCAAATAATAGAAAATTATGCTAAAATACAATAAATCATGTGATAAATATATTACAACTGCTTATGCCGTCATTGTCATGAAAGTCGTTAATATCCCCGTTGTCATCCTGAGGGAGGAACGACCGAAGGATCTTAATGGGTAACTGTGAAAAGATGCGGAACGACACGGGGGTCGTTCTCTACAGGATGACAATAGTATAATATTGAACTTCAGTATGTATATTAGCTTTAAAAAATCTGATTATTATTCAATAACTCATAATACTTTTAATTGAGAACTAAATAGTGTATAATAACTGTAACTATTATGTTTTTTGCAAGAGGTACAAAATGAGTAATCAGGAAGAAACTTCAACTAAGCTGCGCTATGCAATTATGGGAGGGACATTTGACCCTATACATATCGGGCATTTGGCTGTGGCAGAAGAAGTAAAGCAAAAACTACATTGCGACAGAATGATTTTTATACCGTCAGGCAACCCGCCTCATAAGAAGCGTGTCTTGACTGATGCAGTGCATCGATACATCATGACTGTAATGGCTGTAAACTCAAATCCTCACTTTGAAGTATCCGATATAGAAGTTGAAAGGCAGGGCTACACCTATACCCTAGATACCGTTAAGCAGTTGCAGAAAATATATGGGGATAACGTGGAGCTTGTATTTATAACAGGTGCAGATGCCATTCTTGAGGTAGAAACTTGGTACAAGGCAGACGAGCTTCTAAAGCTTTGCAGCTTTGTAGCTGTAACTCGACCCGGATATGATAAAACAAAATTGGAACAAAAACTGCAGTCTTTGCAGTCTAAATATGGCAGCGTTATATACAGCATTGATGTCCCGGGCTTAAATATTTCCTCCACAGATATAAGACAGCGTGTGAATGGAGGAAATTCCATAAAGTACTTGGTGCCTGAGACTGTAGAACAGTATATACTAAAGAATGGACTTTATAAGGAGTTATAGTTTTGATTGAGCTGACAGAAATAAATAAATATCTGCAACAAACTTTATCAGAAAAGAGATACAAGCATTCTGTGCAAGCTGCTGAAACAGCCAAGAAGTTAGCTTTAAGCTTCGGTGCAGATGCAAATAAGGCTTATATTGCCGGACTGGTACATGACTGCACCCGGGAGACTGAGCTTGCAGTTCAGCGCTCAATGCTTGAGACTTTGGGTATCTCTGTAGATTCAATGACATATCAAGCTTCCGAGCTGTTGCATGCATATTCCGCTGAATATGTACTTAGGAATGAGTTTAAAATAAATGATGAAGAAATAATTACCGCCGTGAGGTCTCATACCACCGGCAGGGAAAACATGACTATATTGGATAAGGTAATTTTTTTATCAGATGTAATAGAACCGTCGAGAAGCTTTCCGGGTATTGAAAGCATAAGACAACACTCGAAGAGTAATCTGGATGAAGCATTGATGGCTGCTTTTGACTCATCAATCAGATTTTTATTGGAGAAGAAGTCTTTGATACATCCGAATACTTTTTATGCGAGGAATTATATTTTAGAAGCCTTGCAAAAATAAGAAATGGGGTAAAGGGTTTGAAGAGATATGTGATAATTTTTATAGCATCATTTTTGGTGTTCATGTTTATAATAGGCGGAAGTTATATGTATTTGAACAATGCGGGAAATATAATTCAGGACCCTGGGTTTGATGCAGCAATAGATGACCAGCCGGAATTAGCACCCCCTGAGGCAGCTGAGGATATTATTATAAATACTCTGCTTATGGGAGTAGACGAGGGCAGGTCAGATACCATTATAGTAGTAAGATACAATAAGAATACACATCAAATTGCCATGATTTCTATTCCCAGAGATACCAGAGTTGATATACCGGGCTATGGGTATGAAAAGGTAAATGCTGCTATAGGTAAAAAGGGCGGGGCTGCACTTGCTATGAAAACCGTGGGCAATCTGCTGGATATACCTATACACCACTATGTTAAGGTGGATTTCAGAGGTGTTGAGAAAATAGTTGATATCTTAGGCGGTGTGAAGATAGATGTACCACCTGGTATGGACTATGAAGACCCTGCTCAGAATTTGTATATACATCTGAAGCCGGGAGTACAAGTTCTTAATGGAAAGGACTCTTTGAAATTTTTAAGGTTCCGATCCGGCTATGTAGATCAGGACTTGGGAAGAATAAAGGCTCAGCAGAAATTTATAAATGCTTTTATTGATAAGCTTACCAGCCCTAGCGTAATACTGAAAGCACCAACATTAATAAATACTATGGTAATATCGGCGAAATAAATACAGATAAAATTACTATGCAGACTTTGCCGGGAGAAGGGAAATATGTAGGGATTGTATCATATTTTATACATGATCAGGATAAACTAGATGAAATGATGGATGGCATTGATCAACAGCTTGGAGTACAAAAGCCGCAGGATAATCAAGATGTATCAACTGCAGCAGATGGCCAGGGACAGGGTGTTGAGAAGGAGCAAATAAAGATAGAAATACTAAACAGTACCGATACCAGCGGATTAGCCGGTGCTTTGAAAAAAGAGCTTGAGGAAAAGGGTTATGTGGTAGAAAAAATTGGAGATACAAAGGATTTAACTTACAGCTATTCCAGAGTTGTAGACAGAAAAGGTGACAAAGAAAAGCTTGAGCTGTTGTCAAAGGATTCCGGAATCAGCATTGTTGAGTCTGACATAAATGCAAACCATGACTATGATATAACTATTATTATAGGCAATGACAGAACTTAGGAGGGATAAATTGCAGCAGGTTTCAACTGAGATGGCAAATAAGGCCATAGAACTCTTAAAAGATAAAAAAGCAAAGGACATACGCTTGCTGGATATACACGAGATATCCACATTGGCGGATCACTTCATTATTGCTACAGGCACATCAACTACACAGGTACAAGCAATGGCAGATGAATTGGAAGAAAAGATGCAGCTTGCCGGATATAAGCTTTACCATAAGGAAGGCTTTAGAGGCGGCAGGTGGATACTTCTGGATTTTGGCAATGCCGTAGTTCATTTGTTCCATACCGAGGAACGACAATTCTACAATCTGGAAAGAATATGGGTTGATGCAAAGGATATACCGATTGAAAATCAAGATAATTAGTATTATAATTGTAATTAAGTCTCTCACTTCGCCAACGAGGTGGGGGATTTTATTAGAATTTTTTTTGGGGGGGTACGTTAATGCATGAAGATTTACATCCAATTTTAAAAAATATGATACCCTTGGTTGAAGGCATAGCAAGTACCTTCGGTAAAAACTGCGAGGTAGTGCTGCATGATGTTAGAAATCCTCAAAGCTCTATAGTCGCAATTGCAAATGGCCATGTTACCAACAGGGTGGTTGGAGATCCGATGAGTGAATACGGACTGGCCGAACTGGAAAATGGCTGTTTTGACACTAATAAGCTGAATTACCTGAAGAAGACAAAGGATGGCAGAGTACTTAAAGCTACCTCGATGTATATAAAGGATGATCAAGGAGTACTTATTGGTTTTCTCTGCATAAACTATGATATTTCAGAGCTTACAGTAATGAAGAATTTATTGAGTGACATTATTAGTGTAAATGACTATGATAACTTTGTGGACGCTGAAACATCAGCCCATGGCGATGCAATACATGATGTGTTGGAGAGAATAGTAGATTCTACTGTAACTGGCTTTGGCAAGCCTGTAGCCTTTATGAGCAAGGAACAAAAGGTCAATGTAGTGCAGCAGCTTGAAAGTCAAGGGGTTTTCCAGGTAAAAGGCGCAATAGACTATGTAGCTAAGATACTCTGCGTTTCCAGATATACAATCTACAATTATCTGGATGAGATAAGAGCAGAGGTCTAAAAATATTAATAAATGAATAAACACAGCAAAGCTAATATTCTGTATGTTCTTCTTTATGGTATCGAAGGAAGCATACAATTAAACAGGATATAAGCTTTATTGTGTTCGTAGGAGGATGAACATGAAAGAAATAATATCAACAACAAAAGCTCCGGCAGCAATTGGTCCTTATTCACAGGCTGTAAAGCTGGGCAACATGATATTTACCTCAGGAATGCTTCCCATAGTGCCTGAAACAGGAAAATTTGCAGAGGGAGATGTTCAAGCTCAGACCAGACAAGTGTTGTCTAACCTAAAGGTTCTTTTGGAATCTGCCGGCAGCAGCTTGGAAAAGGTAGTGAAAACTACTGTGTTCATAAAGGATATGAACGACTTTCCAAGGATAAATGATGTATATGCAGATTTCTTCGCAAGTGAACAGCCTGCAAGATCCTGCGTAGAGGTAGCGAGACTGCCGAAGGATGCACAATTGGAAATTGAGGTCATAGCATATATATAAGCGGCCTTAGCCGCTAGTGGAACGGTTGTAGGGGATGCTGCCCACAGCATCCCTCAACATACACAACACGTAATCCTGTAGAGAATGACACCAATATGATTTCATAAATCCACATAAAAAAGCTGATACTTGATAGTATCAGCTTTTGTTTTTAGAAATATCTTCTCTTTGTTAAGTACATTGCTCTTCTTCTGCGTTTTGTTCTGTTTATGGTTACGATTGTTCTCCAAATCAGAAATAGCAAAATGACTACAATCAATATCTGCCACCAGGCTACCTTCTTAAGGAATTCTAAAGTGATATCGATGATTCTTGTACTTTTAACATCCTCTTCCGCTACGAGGTTTATGATTTTTTGCTCCTTACCGTCCACGGTATATGAGACTGTACCTATAACATCACCCTTTTTTACAGGTGCCTTAATGCTGTCATTTATCTTTATATTCTTAGTCTTCTCTATTTCATCAATTTCATCGGGGCTTACCACTAAGGAGTAATCTTCGGAAGAAAGCAAATTAAGCTTCCTGTCGCCGTTTTCGATTTCAACTGTTGTTACAACTTTGTTCTGCTTTAATAGCTCCAGCTTCTTAAAGTTTGCAAAGCCGTAATCAAACAGTGCAATAGTGTCAGGATACATGGATTCACCTTCGACAGCAAGAACAACTGAAATTAGTTCAATGCCGTCTTTTGCAGCACCGCCAACAAGGCAGTTCTTAGCAACAGAGGTATAACCGGTTTTTATACCGATAGCATTTTCATATTTGTATTTATTATTATACGTTGAAATCAGCTTATTGCTGTTTGTTATATAAGGTCTTGCGTCTTGCTTATTTGTAGTCGGTATCTCATAATGATAAGTTCCTACAATCTTTCTGAAAACGGGATTTTTCATTCCTT
>JAQZBM010000152.1 GCA_029238945.1 Clostridia bacterium | reverse complement strand
TTTGCACCAATCTCCTGCATTACTTCAAGGGTACGAGGATCACGCTTGCCAGCCATAAACGCAGGAATATCCACATTGAAATCTCTGTTTCTTAAATGCACCTCAAAGCCCTCAGCCTCGAGCATTGCCTTGATTTTCATTCTTAGAGGGCTGTTCATGTGGTCGCTAGATTCAAGTACATTCAAGTAAACTTTCTTATATTTGCTGCTCGATAACGGCAGTAAATTATCATTGTTTTTAACAAGAGTGATTCCCTTGTCTGCACAATCCTTTGCCCACTGGTTATGTCTTTCATTTCTTATAACTGACAGTGCTTCTTCTCCAGGCACTAGTGTACTTGAAGCCTGCTTTTCGTGAAGCCTTAGTGATGCTTTTGTAGCAAGTATCCTTGTAACAGCTTCGTTAAGTCTCTCTTCAGTAATTATGCCTTTATGGTAACCCATAAACATATACTTTAAGTCCTCTTCCATATTCTTAGTGAAAAGGAACATATCGCAGCCTGCAGCAATAGTTGTCGGAACTGCATCCTCACGCTTCATGCCAGTTGTAAAGCCAATCATCTGTGAAGCATCAGTTATAACCAGTCCGTTAAAGCCAAGCTTGTTTCTAAGAAGTCCTGTAACCAGTTCCTTTGAAAGGGATGCAGGTACTGGTCTGTCGCTTAACTCAAGGTTCAGCTTCTTTGCATAAGCAGGCAGAGCAATATGTCCAACCATCACTGTCTGAGCGCCATAATCGATTAATTCCTGATAAACTCTACCATAGGTATTATCCCATTCTTCAACGGATAAAGTATTTAAGCTTGTTAACAAGTGTTGGTCGCGCTCATCCACACCATCCCCAGGGAAGTGCTTTATACTTACTGCAACCTCCTCTTCCTTTGCTGCATCCATATATCTCTTAGCCATCTTTATAACCATGTCTGCATTATCGCCAAAGGTTCTAAGGTTTGTAATTGGGTTTCTGAAATTCATATCAATATCAACAACAGGTGCAAAGGACCAATTTGCCCCTACTGCTGCACCTTCGCTACAGGATATTTTACCTAGAGCGTACCCCATTTCAGTGTCATCTGTTGCCCCAACCTGAAGAGGCTTTGCAAAATTAGTACCTTCAGTAACCAGACCTGTTCCTCCAGCCTCAAGGTTAGCAGCTAAAAGCAGCGGAATTTTTGAGGAATTTTGAAGAATACGGTGAGCCTCCTGCACTGTTTTACCATCAGCAGGACGATACATAATTCCCCCTATGCCTACCTTTTGAGTCAGCATTTCCAGCGTATTTCTATCAGTAGTGAAGCCCGGAACACAAAACAGTTGCCCTATTTTTTCTTCAAGTGTCATTTCTTTTAGTGTATCTTCAACCCATTTAACCCCCTTGTCATCAAGATTAAAGGGGTTTGCTTTAAGATTTATCATAGCTTACCTCCTATGCTTGCCTTATGCCTTCTTAACTTTATTTAAGGCCTTGTTAACTTCAATAACCATTTCCTTAGGAATAGATCCCCCTGCTTGTTTGATTAGTGCTTCAACAGTCATTGCGTTCATTATTCTAATCATGGCTTCAGATTGTTTTACATTTTTTGCAACGTCTCCACGCTTAGACTTTGCGTAGTTCATCATATCGTCAAGGATTTTCGCGCCTTCTGTGCTTTCACGTATATCTGCCATGGTATCCTTAATAGAATAATATCCTTCTGGACAATTCATTTCCGGATTATCAAACCAGTTTGTAACTTCTCTGCCTGTCAACTGATAAGTCTTGTTTGGTTCTGACACTTTACATATGGTAATCTCATCCGAACAATTACCTGCTTTTACTTCAATTCTATGTTTGCCTTGAATTCTAAGTTTGAATACAAATACTTTATCGCCACATTGCCTTTCAACAAATTCTCCGTTATTGTAAAGTTCAACAGTATCATAATTTGAGTATACCTTCACTTCTGTTTCATCTTCATTACGCTCTATATAATTTCTTCCACATACATGTACAAAAGGCTCCTTACTCCAATTTGCCTTATAAAGATAGAATGCATCCTTTTTATGCTTTCTATCAAAGGTAATAAGCCCCTTTTGATTAACTCCATGCTCACCACCTTCATCACGGCCGTCTGCTGCGAAATCAAACATATTCCATACATGAGTTGCCCAAATATAAGGTCGATCCTCAAACATTCTTAGCAGGTGTTCATGATACACACACTGATATTGCTCGGTATAATCTCCTTTCTCAGGAGTACTGGTCTGCCACTTAGGGCAAGCATCTGCACCGTATTCAGCCAAGCCAATGATTTTATCAGGGTACTTTTTATGGAAACTATCAAAGAATTCATCATTATCGGTTAACTTTCCTAAATACCATCCATAGTAAAGATTATAGGACATTATATCAGGTAAAAATACCAAGGGTTCATCTATTTCAAGCATGAAGGCATGGGCCATGGTAGTGGGTCTTGTCTTGTCCATGCTATGTGCTAAGTCATTTAATACACTATGATTCTCCATCAAATCCTCTGTTACCCCTGTAACAGATATTTCATTAGATAATCCCCAGCAAATAATGGAAGGATGGTTATAATTCTGCGCTATCAATTCTGACATCTGACTAATAGTATTATGCCTGCCTTCTGGCATGTGTTCAGTGATATAAGGTATTTCTGCCCAAACAACCATACCATATTCATCACATAAGTCATAAAAGTATTGGTCATGCTGATAATGCGCAAGACGTATAGTATTTGCGCCTATTTCCTTTATAAGTTCCATATCCTGAAGCATCATTTCTTTGGTAATGGCATTTCCGACACCTTTTCTATCTTGGTGACGAGACACACCCCTTAGAGGATAAGCTCTGCCGTTTAAGAAAAAGCCCTTATCCTTGTCAAAAGAAAAGCTTCTGCAGCCAAAACGGCTATGGGCATCATCAATTACCTCACCGTCTTTTATAAGTTCTGCTTTTACTGTATATAAATATGGATCATCTACTCCATCCCACAAATGAACTCCTAAAATCTCAATGCTGCCGCAAGCAACTCCATCTGCAACAGGCACTTCTATATTATGTGCGCCCTCGATAGTATAACGAACAGTGTCTGCTTCACCTGTAATATAGGATTTAAGATTTACAACTGCAGTCTTCTCCTTTATCTCTGGTGTTATTTGAAGACCGCTGCCTCCATAATAATCCATATCAAAATGACTTTCAGGTACAACTACCATGTATACATCACGATATATTCCTCCATAAAAAGTGAAATCTGCCTTTTGAGGATATACCCTTCTGTTAGATGAATTATCAACCGAAACTATCAGTTCATTCTTTTTTTTCAAGGCTTCTGTTATGTTTACTCTGAAGGTAGAATAACCTCCTTCATGTGTTGATAGTTTGATACCATTTACCCAAACCTCTGCAGTTGAGTTTGCACCTCTAAATTCCAGATATACCTGCTCACCACTATTTAATTCCGGCTTGTCAAAAGTCTTACCATACCAGCAGGCTCCCCTGTAATAATCATTGCCACCATCTTGTCCATCAATCGCATTCCAAGTATGTGGGAGATTAACTATCTCTCCTGGTACTGCAAAAACTTCACCTACTCCAACATTGTCTTTTACAAACTTCCACTCTTCATTTATTAGTACTGTTTTTCTCATACGTGACACCTCTTTCTAGATCAACTATTATTGCACTATATTCATATATGATATAACTTTCTTCAATCTTTTGCTTGTCATATTTTGTGTTAATGCGAAATATCTTGCGACTATACAAAGCATGTGCTACATTTAGTATTAGAGAGCCTGCAGTTTCTCTCACTACAGGCTTCAGGCTATAATGAAAGGATATGTTTGTATGTCAAACTACAGATCTTCAATTGAAAAAATATGCAGATTTTCCTTTAGCTTTACTAATATTGATACTACTTTTATAGATTCCTCCTATAAGATTCAGTTAGAGTACGGCCACACTCAGGTGCCAGCTCCTCTTAAGCCCTATTGGAAGGAGATTGCTGATCTGCTGGATTTGCAGGATTATAATTCCAAGGAAGCTGCCTTAATTCACTTAACTTCATATATGACTAATTTTATATCAGTAAAAGTCTCAAAGGGCGGTGAATATCTTGGCAGCATAGTTGTTGGCCCTTATCTGACTGAGGAACCAGACATGCTTATGGTAGAAAGTATGATCTTTGAAAATAAGCTTTCAATTTCTCTTAAGAATGTAATTAAGCAGTACTATCTCTCCCTTCCACTTATAAGCACGTATAAGGCAAGGCTTATTGCGGAGTCAATGTGCTTGAGCTTACATAACCTTCAGTCTATGGAGTCCTTTGACCTGGGCATTGGGGAGAAAAAGTACAGCTCAGTAACCAAAGCTATGGATTCACCCGATGCAGTAATGCAAAATACCAAGGAAACAATAGATATGATAGAAAAAAGATACAAGAAAGAAAATGAAATGCTCCATGCCGTTGAAATGGGGGACATAGAAAAGCTTGATGAGCTGTCTGAGGAAAGTTATTATCTTTTCGGTGATATACCAAACCGTGTTCCTAACGATCCCCTACGCTCTGGAAAAAACATTGCCTTTGTCCTTAATACTCTTCTTAGAAAAGCTGCTGAGAAAGGGGGACTTCATCCAATGGATATCCACAGCCTTTCAGAAAAATTTGCAGTGCAAATTGAACAGACAACTACAATTCAGCAGCTGGCTGATCTCTTAAAGAAAATGCGTTTAGATTACTGCAATGCTGTTAGAAAGCTGTCACTAAAAAACTTCAGTTATCTTACTCAAAAGGCAATTGAATTCATAAGAAAAAACCTGGACGGTAACTTAAGTCTTGAAGCAATTTCAAGCGAAATTGATGTGAGCCTCTACGAATTATCCAGGCAGTTTAAAAGAGAAACAGGACAAAATATCACAGAATATATAAATATTCAAAGGGTAAATGAAGCCATATATATTATGCAAAATCCGAATATATCAATAACTGATGCAGCCTATATGGTTGGTTTTAACGACCTTGCTTACTTTACAAAGGTGTTTAAGAAATTAAAAGGCATTACTCCCTCAGAGTATAGGAAAAATAAGAAATAAGAGGCGGTTTTTTGGGGACCGCCTCTTTGTTATCTTTCAGTATGATATTTTTCAAATATATCTCTCAATAAAATTGAAGTAATATAGGCATAGCCTGATACTCCTATAACAGGAAACATAATCATCAAAGGTACAGATACATAAACTCCGTACAGCATTATAACTAATAGAACTGTCAGTGCAATGCTTGTTGGCAGATGCCTTAATGACATAATTACGGAATTTCTTACAGTTCCCACTGTGCTGTTATTAAACTTGGCCATCAGCGGAAATGCAAATATAAGCATAAAAACATATACAACCATCCCAATTGCAAAAATTGCTGCAAAAGCATATGCAAACATGCTGCTGCTCAATAAGAAGAATCTGATATCTGCTATTATAATAATTCCACAGATTAAAAAAATGGCTTCTACTGCAATTCCCTGCCTTAGGTTTTCCTTGAAGGCTTTTAAAAAGCTCTTTAGAATATAGCCTTCTTCATCTGCTGCCATTTTTAAGGTTACGTAATATACAGCAGAGGTAGCAGCTCCCATGGTTATGATAGGAATGCTGAAGATTACCCATAATACATTTAAGAGTACTAAGTTCATTAATTTTATTACAAATCTAAAAAAACGCACTTCTATATCGAAAATACCAGACATACTTTCACCTCGTTTTAGCTATAAGTAGCCTTATAGGATTAATTATAACGGTTTCACTAGGATTCAGTTATACTTTTTCCGACTGCGTTATATACATTTCCGACTTTTTATTTAAGAAATCAAAAAAATAAATCTGCTGCCATTTTGGCAGCAGATTTATTATCTCATCATATATTATTTCTTTGTCTTTACCCACTCATCTAACTGTTTCTGCTTCTCATCCATAACTTTCTTAAGACCTGCAGCATACAATTTGTCATTGAAGTTTTTAAGTTCCTTCTCTGGATCTACGGCTCCACCCTCAAGTAATTTCAAGTACTGCTCTTGAACAGCGTTAAGTGCAGCAAGCTCTGTCTTTACTGGATCTGAATTGAATATAAAGCCATATGCCTTTGAGGTTTTAGTATCTTTAATCCATTGAGCTTCTGAAGCCTTATACTTTTCTGGGTTACCACCGAATGATCCTAATCTTGCCTGCTCATATGCGTATAAGCTTACTGAATTTCCCCATATTGGCCAAGCTTGTCTATAAGTCTTTAGACCTTTATTAACATCAAGCACTCCGCCGTTTAATTCATCATAGTGCTCTCCCTTGATTCCATACTTTAACAGCTTAGTAAGTTCCTTATCCTGGAATACCAGATTTAAAAACTGTATAGATTTATCAACTCTTTGAGCACTTGAAGGCACTGCCCATAAAAACATTTGATTATCTGAAGTCTTTTTAACCCCATCTACAAATCTTACGTCTAACTTAGCAGGATTTTCTCCAGCTCCCTGTTTATCAAAACCCATTGTATTTGTAATTGCAAATAGTTTATTTGCGTTTTGAAGTGAAGATGGTTGAACCTGTGCTGTAGCGTAGTCCTTAGGAATATATCCCTTTAAGTACCACTCTCTCATTTTCTTTAGGAGGTTTTTATACTCTTCTGTTACAAACTTGTTGACTATCTTAAGGTCGCCTAGTCCAGCATT
>JAQZBM010000005.1 GCA_029238945.1 Clostridia bacterium | reverse complement strand
AAAAACTACCGAGTTCCTCATAGTGCTCCAAAAACTCTTGGATATTTGAAGGCTTGCCGCCACGGGAACTACCAGCATGGAGGAAATCATCAGTATTCCTACTACGCGCATTGCTGCTACTATAGTTAAAGCGGTCAGTACTGTAAAGAAGATATTTAATGCAGACGTAGGCATTCCGGCCAACTGTGCACCTTCTTCGTCGAAGGTTATATAAAGCAGTTCCTTATAAAGCAGCCAAACGCTTAAAATTATGAAAGAACTTAAGCCTGCCATTACCATTATATCTCTTGACGTAACTGCTATTATACTGCCGAATAAAAAACTCATCAAATCCCCATTGAAGGAATCGGCAAGGCTTATCATAACCACAGCCAAGCCTACACTTGCTGACAGTACTATTGAAATTGAAAGCTCGGCATACTCGGAGAAGCTCTTTCTAAGCCTCTCTATGCCGACTGCTGCTGCTACAGAAAAAATCAACGCTCCCCAAACGGGATAAAAGTTTCCCAGCATACCTGCCGCAATCCCTGCAAGTGATGCATGGGACAGGGTATCTCCTATCATTGATAGCCTTCTCAATACAATAAAGGTCCCTATAATAGGTGAAATTATCGAAATAAGTATGCCTGCTATAAATGCTCTCTGCATAAAATCATATTGAAGCATTTCCATGGTCCTAACCTCCTGCTCATGCTGCTTTAGTGATTGTGTACAATAGGCGCGCTTACGTCATAATTGTATAGCTCTCTCAGTTCATTCTTGTCAAACCCATTGCCGCATTCGTGCTCATGTGCCTTGCCATTTGACATGCATACAACTCTGTTTATGTTTTTATTAACAGCACCTATATCATGGGTTACCATGACAATGGTTATATTCTTATCCTTGTTCAGGTCTACCATAAGTTCATAGAAATCCTTTTCTGAGCTTGCATCTATGCCTGTGGTAGGCTCATCCAGGAAAAGTATCTCGGGGTCGCTTACCAGTGCTTTTGCAATAAATACCCTCTGCTGCTGCCCTCCTGAAAGATTTCCAACCAGCCTGTCCTTGTAGTCAAGCATTCCTACCAAGT
This sequence comes from Clostridia bacterium, assembly GCA_029238945.1. GTDB lineage: Bacteria > Bacillota > Clostridia > Lutisporales > Lutisporaceae > GWB2-37-7. The sequence goes on along the minus strand of JAQZBM010000005.1, from coordinate 26,516 downwards.
CCAAAGCTTCATGAACCTTCTTCATATGCTTCTTGCTGATTCTGCGCATCAGTCCTACACGAGAGTATAGATTTACCTTTACGACCTCTTCTACGGTAGCAGGGAAGTCCTGATTGAATGAGGTCGCTTTCTGGGGTATATATCCGATTTTCTCCCAGTTTTTGAATCTCTCAATGTCTGTCCCAAAAAGCTCTACATTGCCGCTGCCTGGCTTCAGCAGTCCTATGCAAACTTTCATCAAAGTACTTTTGCCGGAACCGTTAGGTCCAATTATTGCCATAAAGTCCCCTCTATTTATGCTGACTGAGGCATTATTCAAAACATATCTGCCCTCATAGCCAAAGTTTACATTCTTTACCTCTATAATTGGTGTTTTCATATTTACATCAACGCCTTCTTCAGATTCTCCAGATTTTGATACATAATGGTTATATAGTTCTTACCCTGCTTAATCTCTTCTTCGCTTATTCCCTGACCGTCATTTAAAACGAGCACCTCTGCGCCCACCTCATTGGCAAGGGTTTGAGAAAGCTTAGGGCTTACAAGACTCTCGAAGAAAATATACTTTATATTATTTTCACGGGATATCTCAACAAGCTCAGCAAGCTTAGCAGGGCTTGGTTCTGCATCAGGAGAGACACCTCTTATTGCTACCTGTGTCAAGCCGTATTCTGCAGCCAGATAGCCAAAGGAAGCATGAGATACAATAAATGCTTTGCCTTTAAATTCTGCCACAGCCTCTCTGAAATCGCTGTCCAGCTTGCCAAGCTCCTTGCTGAGTCTTTCGTAATTAGCCTTATAGTAATCCTTATTTGCAGCATCCAGAGCTATTAACTCCTTATATATGTTTTCTGCCTGCTGCTTGAATTTAACCGGACTAACCCAAACATGGGGGTCATAGTTAAGATTTTTTTCGTCTTCATCAACGTTATTTTTGTCAATAGATAAAAGCTCTAACCCCTTACTTGCCTCAACTATTCTTATATCTGACTTTTCTAGGGTAGGTATGATGCTCTCTACCCAAGTCTCCATACCGGCACCGTTATAAACAAACATGTCTGCCTTCTGCAGCTCTGCTATAGTTTTGGGCTTTGGCTCCCAATCATGGGGCTCTACACCTGCAGGCACGAGGCTTATTACCTCAGCCTTATCTCCGGCTATCTCTGATGCCAGAAAATACATCGGGTAAAAGCTTGTATATATCGTAAGACCATCCTTTGCCTCAGGTACCACCTCGGTCTTGCCGCAAGCTGTAAACACAGGCAAAAGCAGTAACGCCAAAATAATTGATATAACTTTCTTCATTCTTATCCCCTTCCATTTTGCAAGTCATTTGCATTTACATTGTATAATATTACCGCATCTATTGTCAAATATACATTCACTTACGAAAAAAACACCTGATATAAGCAGGTTTTCTGCTGATGGGACAAGGGGACAGGTTCCTTGTCCCACAGGTAACAGGTGTTAGGTGTTAGGTGACAGGACTACAGGGACATAAAAACACCTGACAAAGCATGTATGCGCTTTATCAGGTGTTTTTTACTTACCCAGATAATCCATGGGGTTTGTATGCTGTCCATTCTTTCTTACTTCAAAGTGTAGGTGCGGTCCTGTTGAAAGTCCCGTACTCCCGACCTTTGATATAGTCTGTCCCTTAGTTACCTTATCGCCTTCCTTAACCAGAAGCTTCGAATTGTGTGCATATAAGGTTGATATCTGTCCGCCGTGGTCTATTATAACGGTATTGCCATAGCCGCCGTAATAGCCTGCATATATTACAGTTCCGCTATTGGCCGCTATTACTGTTGCTCCTGATGGAGCAGCAATATCTATACCGGTGTGCATCTTCTTTGTCTTTAATATCGGGTGTATTCTATAGCCATAAGGAGAGCTGATTCTATAGTAACCGGGAACCGGCCAGTCAAGCACGCCGCCAATATATTTTTCCTTTGACTGCAGCGAGATAATCTTTTTCTCTATTTCCTTTGATTGCTCTAAGAGCTTGTCCTCTAATCTGTTAAGTTCCTTTAGGTCTTGCTTCAGAGCAGTTAAGGCTTTTGACCTATCAGCTACTGCTTGGGCAACGTCTACTTTCTTTGACTCTATCTCCTGCCTAATTGCTTCTTTTTCATCCATCTCAGCTTGCAGCTGCGCTTTTTTCTGAGCAACATTATCACGATATTCCTTTATGCTTTTAAGCAATGAGACATCATATTCGACTATTTTCTTCAGATAATCCAATCTGGTTATAAAATCGCCAAAGCTGGTAGAATCCAGTATAACTGCCAGATAACCCACAGAGCCGGTCTCATACATTACACGGACTCTCTTTTTGAGAAGCTCCTTCTGTGTTTCTGCATCAGATGTAGCCCTGTCCAGCTCTCTTTTAGTTATCGCTACCTGTGACTCAAGAATCGCCAGCTGCTGCTCTATGTTCCCTAATTCCTTCTCTGTCAGCTGCAGCTTGTTGTCCAAGTCCTCAACCTGCTTTGAAATCGCCTTTTTCTCTTTATTCTTCTGATTTATACTTTTTTGTGTCTGCTCTATCTGCTTTTCCAGCTGCTCTCTTTCCTTCTTCAGACTGTCCATACTGTTAGTATCAGCCCAGACAAGTGAAGAGGCTGCCAGTATAAAGGACAACAATATCGCAATTACCGCTTTCATGCTTTTCATGCAGACACCTCCTATACTCTGATGAATTTTCTAAGAGACAACAGACTTCCTACTATACCAATCAATATACCGACTACAGTCAGCAGCAGCACAAGACTGCTTACCACTGTCTTCATAGGCATAAGCTCTATTGACAGAAGTCCTATCATCTGATTCTTTATAAAATTACTGCTGTAGTAATAAGCAATTGCTACAAGAATAGTGGTAATGATGCTTCCAATCAGTCCTAAGAGTACCCCCTCCACTATGAAAGGTCCTCTTACAAATTGGTCGGTGGCACCAACATATTTCATGATGCTAATCTCTCTTCTTCTTGCATAAACAGTCAGTTTTATGGTATTTGAGATAATGAAAACTGATATAAATATCAGTATCGCTATTATCGCTAAGCTGCCTACTCTAAGTATATAAGTTGCCTTCAAAAGCTTGTTCAGCTCTTCTTTGCCATACACTACTCTCTCAATGTTTGATATGGAGGATACGGATAATGCAACCGAGCCCGCTTCAGAAGGGTTAATCAAGGTTACCTTAAAGCTGTCCGGAAGAGGATTATCCCCCTCTAGTCCCTCAAGAAGATAGGCATTGTCTCCCCATTTCTCATTTAAATCCATTAGAGCTTGATTCTTGGATATGAACTGTACATCCTTTACTCCTGATACTGATTTCAGTTCTTCTCCCATGGATGCTATTATTGTCTCACTGAGACCATCCTGAAGATATACCATCATCTCTATTTGAGACTCCAAATTTGAAGCGGCATAATCCACATTCAATACAATTATAAAAAATATTCCTATGACCAAAAGTGCAGCGATAACAGAACTTATGGAAGCAGCGCTCATGGTCTTGTTCTTTCGAAGGCTTCCTATACCTTCTCTAATAAAAAACTTAGAGGTTCTGATTTTCACTGAAATAACCCCCTCGCTTTTCATCTCTTACTATAACGCCGTCACTTACCTCTACGACTCTTTTCTTCATTTTATTTACTATGTTCAAGTCATGGGTTGCCATAATTATCGTAGTACCCTTAAGATTTATTTCATTGAACAGCTTCATTATTTCCCATGACATCTCAGGGTCCAGGTTGCCGGTAGGCTCATCGGCTATCAAAATTGACGGACCGTTGACCATGGCTCTGGCTATAGAAACTCTTTGCTGTTCCCCGCCTGAAAGCTGATGGGGGTACTGCTTTGATTTCTTGCTTAAATCCACCATACCCAGCACTATAGGCACCTGCCGTCTGATTTCCTTTGCCGAGGCTTCGGTTACTTCCATAGCAAAAGCTACATTTTCATAAACGGTTTTATCGGGAAGCAGCCTGAAGTCCTGAAATACTACTCCAATACTTCTTCTCAAATACGGTATTTGTGCTCTTTTAAGCTTGGTAATATCCTTACCCTGCACTATAATCTTTCCCGAGTCTGTCTCATGCTCCTTCATCAGCAGCTTTATTATAGTTGACTTTCCTGCTCCGCTGGAGCCTATTAAAAAAACGAATTCCCCATTGTCTATATTAAGGCTTATGTTATTCAAAGCCACATGTCCATTTGCAAATTTTTTACTGACATTCCTTAGCTCAATCAAGTCATCACTCCCCTTCGGATTTCTATATGTATTAATTATTTATAATTTAAAAAATCACACACTAAATTTTTATTCTACAAAAAAATACAAAATCCTTTATAAATTAAGGATTTTGTTATACTTTGCCGCAAATTGCTTTCTCAGTTTTATTATCAGCTTTTTACATAAGCCGATTGCCTTATTTTTACATTTTATTTTCAGTCCATACCCTGTGAATTATTACGGCTATAGCTGCACAGGAAGCGCCTATTGACCACCCGGTCAGAACATCACTGAAATAGTGAACATTAAGATATACTCTGCTTAAGCCCATAAGCAGGGCATAAGACAGCATGATGATTGTCGCTGCTATATTCAGTCTTTTGCTTCTTGAATAAAGCCATATAAAATACAAGGCTATAAGAGTAAAAGCCATGAAATTCATCGAGTGCCCGCTTGGCAGGCTCCAGCCTGTTGCTTCAACAAGATGCAGGCTTATATCCGGTCTTGGTCTTCCAATCAGTCTTTTCAGCAGCTCATTCAGCAGCCATACACCAAGCATATACCCTGCAACCAGCGCCGCTTCCTTTCGTTTCTTCTGATATATAAATAAAAATATCACGATTAGAACCATTATAATTACCGGTATGGTTTCCCCGGTATATGTAATGGCTCTGAACAGAGTATCAAGCAGGGAACTTCTGATTCCGCCCATGAAATCATGAAGACTTTTATCCAGCGCCCAGCTGCCGTATCCGAAATAGTGCCATATCATCAAAGACGCAATTACAACAAACACCGAAAACACAATAAGCTCTCCGTAGTACATACGTATATGTTTAAATATTCTATTATCAAATTTTGATTTTTTTGTATTGCTCACCAAATCACCCCTTACATCAAGTTATTTTTATATTAATGTATATTTTGCTTAGATTCAATACACAAGCTATAATATAATTATGGGAATAATAACTATGCAGCTTTGTTCACAACTCTTGTTTATAGAACAAATATGTAGTATAATACCCATACAGCGTATATGTAGCAGGAGGTGTATTTATGAATGTAAAATTGACAGACAAAGCGAAAGCTGCGTTAAAGGAAATGAACACTGATAGCTTCAAAATCGAAGTAGTTGGTGATGGCTGAGCAGGTCCTGTATTTGGATTGGTTCAGGGTGAACCAACAGAATATGATTCAGTTATCAACGCAGATGGTATGAAGTTCGCAGTAGAATCTATTTACGACGATGTAATTGATTATTTCGACGTAGACTACTATCAAGGTGTTTTCAGAAAAGGCTTCGTTGTTTATGCAAACGGAGCAAGAGGTTGCTAGTTATTGTGGCAGAGCTTATAAAGCTCTGCCATATTTCTTTTCATGCCATTTATCTTCAAATAAACGAAGCCAAAGCATAAATACACTGGATATCATAGCCAGTACGAAACACATTACCCATACACTGTAAATACCTATAGTATCTATTGTGATTCCAAAAATTTTGGGCCCAAAAGTAGAACCCATACCTGTAATCATCGGTATGATTGAGTTGAATCTTCCTCTCTGATTCATAGGAGAGTGGTTTGCTATATATACTCCGGCGTTTGTTGCTTCGAGAATCTCACCTATGGTAAATATAAAGCCTGACAACATAAAAAGCCAGAAGTTGCTTATTATCCCTATCATGCCAAAGCCAACTGCATAGAAGACTCCTGCTAATGCAATATTTACAATAGGTCTTATTTTGTTTGTCAACTTAATTATCGGAATTGTAAAGGTTATTACCACTATTCCGGTCCACATCAGAACATATCCGTAGTATTCAGTACCCATAGTCTCGCCAAAGGTTCTTGCCATTTGAATAGGTATAGCAAAACCTATTACGGAGTAAACCAGCTGATTCACAGTTTTTCCGACAAGAAACAAAAGCAGGGTTGGTCGTTTCTTAAAGGAAATAAGTATGTTTGAGGATTCCGCAGCCTCATCATCGTTCAGCTTCATTCCCTCTTCAACTTCTTCCACTGTTGGAGCAGTTTCCTTAACAAACAATGCCACAAGCAGCAAGGTTATAAAAATTGAGCCTGCATTGCCGAAGAATATCATGGAAGGATAACTGCGATATAAGAATTGTCCTATTGCGGGACCGAAGGAGAAGCCGATATTGATGCCCAGGTAAAGCAGGGACATTGCAGGCTTTCTGTTTTCTTTATTGGTCAGGTCAGCAACCATCGCAGAGTTTGCAGGCTGTGCAGCCCCGTTAAACATGCCTGCGAAGGCTAAAAGTATCGGTATCAAAATTGAGTTATCTAAGAAACCGCAGGCAGCAAATATCAGACCTGCTGCTCCCTGTAGTATAAGCATAAGCTTTTTCCTTCCAAAGTTGTCTGCCAGCTTACCGCCAACTATTGACCCAAGCATTGAAAGAATTGACGAAAGCATAAAGAAGTTGGATGCCTCACTGGCTGAGAATCCAATCTTCTGTGTCAGGAAAAAAGTCAAAAATGGGTAAACAAAGTTACCCATAGCATTTACAATTCGGACTACGAAAATTATGTAAATTGCTTTCGGCAGCCCCATATACTCGCCGAATCGCCTTTCCACAAACGCTCTAATATTCACAATTTAACCCCCTAAAATAAAACCAAATAATATTATATAATATTATACTATATGTTTGCTAAGCTATTCTATTAGTAAAAGAGAAAAAGCCGGATAAGCGGCTTCTATATCATCTCACTGATTTTGTCATACAATTCCTCTGCTGTTTCTGCTTCAACATATTCATCGTTAACCAATGCAAAGGGCTTCTTGGCGCACTCACCGCAATAATCCAGACATCCTTCTACAACTACTTCTGCTCCGTCCTCCTCCAATCTGCTTATCACATCTTCTACACCCTGTTCGAAGTTATTCTCACAAAATTTGATTTCTGCCATAGTCTCACTCCTTTATTTAATCTTTGCTTATTATTTCATATTAACCGCAAAAAATTCATGCGGTCAGCCGATAACTTCATACTTTCTTCATAGTTCCTTGATAATATTGCTTTGTAATAGTTTTTTCATGTTTCCCCATGAAAACAAACAAACAGGGTAGGCACTACACCTACCCTAATTTATCGCCTTTTTCTACTTTTTGGTCCGGTTGTATCAATACCACGCCTTGCTTTGAATATGTGCCCAGTATAAGTACCTCCGAAATGAAGTCCGCTACCTGCCTGGGCGGGAAGTTTACAATCCCCAGCACCTGTTTTCCAACCAACTGTTCTGCACTATAGCATTCTGTGATTTGCGCGCTGGATTTTTTTACACCGATATCCTCTCCAAAGTCAACCCATAGCTTGTACGCAGGCCTTCTTGCTTTTTCAAAGCCTTCAGCCTTTACTACCTCGCCCACTCTGATATCGAGCTTCTGAAAGTCTTCAAAAGTAGCCATTCAATCACTCCTGCCTATTCTTAAATTCAATTACATTAGATTTTTTAACGATATGCTCATGATTTCTCAAGTGCTCCATACAGTATTCGTAGTCACCCTCGCACAGGCTGCAGTATCTGAATTCCAATTTGGAATCATCCTTCTCGGTTTTTCCGCAGACCGTACATCTGTGGATGGTGACCTCTCTCGGCATTTGGCTTCTAAAGCTTTGTCTCCTTTGATGCACCTGCCTGTTAAGCTTGACTGTACTGAATATGTCGAATCCGAAGAATGCAAAGTAGTTAATTAATGCTATTATAGCTGCAAGCTTGCTTGAAACCGGGCCGAACAAAATTACCAGGGCAAAGAAAAACCAATCCACCATGGCAAGATATTTTATCTTCACAGGTATCATGAAGAATATCAGCATCTCATGGTTTGGATAAAGCCTTGCAAATGCCAGGAAAAGTGACAGGTTCACATACATCGACGTTCCAGTAAATCCGAATATCAAGGATACTGCTATAGTGCCCAGCATACCCAGTATATAATACATGTTGAACCTTGCAGTTCCCCATTCATGCTCTAAAGTTGTTCCAATGCTGTAATAGAAATATAGGGTGATTAATCCCCAAAGCAGGTCTGTGCTCGGTGGGATGAAAATAAAGGATATAAGCCTCCATACCTCTCCCTTAAATACCAAAGCAGGAATCAACACCAGCTTCGAATAGACAAAACCAGTAGAATCCAAATAAATCAGGACAAAGGCCACTGCATTCAACATTACAATATAAGTCATAAGATTTCTTATTGCAAATTTTGCAAAAAACCTCTCCAGCTTGTTAACCCATTTCACTATGTATCCGCCTCCTGTCGAAGTTTAGATATAATAGAACTATTGTATCACAGCAAGCTCAAACTATAAAGGCTATAAATATCAAAGGCAGGTTCATCGCCCGCCCACATTGTCTCATCAAACTTTTATGCTTATTCTTCCAAACCGCTTAATTACAGTAACAGGAAACTCTGCCTCAATAACCTCTTGAATATCCTTATTGTACTGCAGCTTAAGCGTATATTCACCTTCATCTGCATAGTTTTTCTCACCGTCTTTTATAAAATACGGCAGCATGGTAAAGTCGTAATTTATTGTTTTTCCGGGAGGCAGCTCTCCCTGCAATACCCCGGTATCCGAACTGATTCCGGCAGTATCTAAGATGAATTTGTCAGTAAATTGGTAAATACCGTCCACCGAGGAAAGAGTCGCTCCTAAGATTCCCCTTATTCCATAAAGTGTGGTGCCCGAATAATAACCGATAGGTTTATCGCTTTTGTTTGTGATTGCTACATTTAATTTAAGCTCTTCCTTCTCTGTAAATCCTTTACTGTCAAAGGCTGCATGGAATTCCAGCCCTTCATGCACGCCGGATAATTCTATGGGCTCCTTATCACCTGCAAATATGTCAGGCATAACACCTTCTGTCTGAAGAAATATAGCCAGCATTAGCAATAATATCAGTGCCATTTGACCTGTAGTACTCTTCATCATATCAGCCTCCCCAAAAAAAACATCTGTATATTAGACTGAAATATTTAAAAAAAGTTTCAGGTTTTTAAAATATTTAGCATATTCTGGGAAGCAAATCTCCCTCTAAGGCTGAAATTATCCTGCTGCTCCCAAAGGAGTTTTCCATGTATACCAGCTTGTTGTATCTATCCTCAAAGCTTCCGATTATCTCAGCATTACTGCTGCCCTTCAGCTTTTTCAGCCTATTCAACAGCTCCAAGGCCTTGCTTTCCTCTGCCACCAGTATAGCCCTGCCTTCACAGGCAAGATACATAGGGTCCATTCCCAACATGTCGCATAGGGCTTTTACCTCCTGCTTAACCGGCACCTTATCCTCAAATACCTTTATGCCTAAATCTGCATACTCTGCAATTTCATTCAAAACCGTAGCCGCTCCACCTCTCGTAGGATCCTTCATTAGCTTTATGCTTTCAAAGTAATCCCTCAGCTCTGATATTATAGGAAAGATTGCACCGCAATCGCTTTGCAGAGGTGACTTTGACTTTATCCCATAGCGCAGTGCCGCGATTGCCGCACCGTGCTCTCCTATTCCACCCGTTGCTATAACTGCATCCCCTGCCTTAATTTTCTTAGGCCTGTAGTTATCCATTACTCTCCCTATGCCTGATGTGTTTATATAAATTCCATCTGCAAAGCCGCGCTCCACTACCTTGGTATCGCCGGTCACAATAGAAAGCTTAAGCTCTCCCGCGGCAGCTGCCATAGATTCTACAATGCTCTCCAGACTTTCAATAGGGAAGCCTTCCTCTATTATGACTGCACAGCTTAAATACAGAGGCTTGGCGCCGCAAACTGACAGGTCATTGGCTGTCCCGTACACAGCCAGCTTCCCGATATCACCGCCTGGGAAAAACTGCGGTCTGATTATGAAGGAGTCGGTGGTAAAAGCAAGCTCTTGTCCTTCTTTCCCTAAGAAAGCAGAGTCAAAGCCCTGCAGCAGTATATCGTTTTTGAAACGCTTATAGAATATTTCCTTTATAAGCTTTTCTGTGGGCTTCCCTCCGCAGCCCTGCCGGAGCCTTACACAGTCCTTCATTTGTCACAGCTCCTTTTATATTTATAATAGATTGCACATGAGCCCTCAGATGAAATCATACAGGGGCCCTTTGGGTGCTCAGGAGTACAGCCTGAAGCGAAAAGTCTGCATTCTGCAGGGCTCTTGCTGCCGATTATTATCTCACTGCATTGACAGTCGGATTTTATTGATTTCTGCTCTATATGTACACCAAACCTATATTCTGCATCCATATCGCGATAGTCTTCTCTCAGAAACAGCTCCGAGGCCTTGATACAGCCTATGCCTCTCCAATAGCCGTCCCTTTGCCCAAACACCTCTTCTATCAGACTCTTTGCTATTACATTGCCCTCAGGTTGTACACATCTGCCGTATATATTAAAGAGCGTGCTTTTAGTTCCGCCTGAGATGCTTTGCACCAGCCAATAGACCGCTGACAGCACATCCTTCTGCTCAAATCCTGCAACAGCAGCAGGAATGCCATATTTCCCGGGGACAAAGTCAAAGTAATCGGCCCCCATGACTGTGGAAACATGACCGGGACAGATAATGCCATCCAGTCTGTTTTTCTCATCTGACAGTACAAGGCTAAGCACCGGAGGCATCAGCTTCAGAGCTGTAAGAAAGGATATATTATCCAGTTCTCGGGCCTGGGCAAGCTTTACCAGAGCTGCTATGACAGGAGCCGTAGTTTCAAAACCTACAGCCAGGAAAACCACTTCCTTGCCCCTTTCTCTCTCTGCGATATCCAGAGCTGTAAAGGGAGAGTATACAATTCTGATACGTTCCCTAAGCTCCATGCAGTCCTCAAGGCTGATACTGCTTCCCTTTACCCTTATCATATCTCCAAAGCTCACAAGTATAGTGTTCCTTTGCTGCAAGAGCTTTATAGCAGCGTCTATGCAGCCTTCAGCAGTGACGCAAACCGGACAGCCCGGACCTGATATAAGGGTGACATGAGGTGAAAGTATACTTGAAAGCCCGGCTTTTGCTATTGCCTGAGTATGAGTTCCGCATACCTCCATCAATTTTATGTCATGGTCAGCACTTTCATTTATCGCATTGATTATTTCCTTAGCTGCTTCACGGTTCATAGTCTTCACCCTCCAGCAGTTCCAGACACAGGCTGTTGAAATAATCGAAAGCACACGGGTCAAGCTTTTCTATGGCACAGCCTGCATGCACCAGTACAAAGTCACCTAAGCAGGCATTATTAATCAGGCCGATAAAAACCTCACTTTCAAAGCCCAGCATATCTACAACAGCGAAATCCTTATCCAATCCTATTATTTTACCCGGTACAGCAAGACACATAATATTACCTCCGCAACATACTATCCGCCGCTGCAAGCTGACCGAAGGAAACACCTCCGTCATTGCAGGGTACAAGCTTATGGAAATATACCTGAAAGTCTTTGCATTCCAATCTGTCCAATATCAAGCCCAGCAGCAGGCTGTTCTCGAAACAGCCTCCGCTCAGCACCACATTCCTTATACCGTATTGCCTGCTTATAGCTTCTACAGCCTCTGCAGTGAAGCTTGCTGCGGTATTATGAAACAAACCTGCTATTTCTCCTGCCTTTCTGCCTTTTCTTATATCTCTCAAGATACCCTCCAAAAGCCTCCTGAAGTCAATTTGAAGGCATTTGCCGGTATAATAAATATCGTAGTCATAGCTCCCATTTATCCCATAGTCTGCAATATTCTCCAGCATTATGGCAGCCTGAGCATCATAGCTTATACTGTGGCTCAGTCCCAGCATTGCTGAAACGCAGTCAAATAATCTGCCCATACTGGAGGTTTCATGGCAGTTAAGCCCTGCTTCCAAGGCTTCTTGCACTGTCTCTAATGCATATTCATTTATGTTTTTAAATATTCCCCAATCCTTAATACCGGCCTGACTCATGTAGCTCACCGCTGTTCTCCAAGGCTGTTCTACAGCCTTATCTCCTCCTTGAAGCTTCATATAGCTTAATTGTCCCGCCCTTTCAAAGCCTTCCAGGTTACCCACTAGGAACTCTCCGCCCCATACCTTTCCGTCAATTCCAATTCCGGTACCGTCATATATTACTCCTATTGCCATGCCGCTCAGTCTGTTTTCTGCCATACATGCGGACATATGCGCAAAATGATGCTGCACGCCTATCTTTCTCATGGACTGCTCCATTGCATAACGGGTGGATAAATAGTCCGGATGCAGGTCATGTACATAGGCGCAGGGACTTGTCTTTGTCAGCATAATAAGATTGTCTATTACCTTCTTGTACGTCTGATATGCCTTCGGATTTTTGATATCTCCCATGTATTGGCTCATGTAAGCATATCCGCCCTTGGATAGGCATACCGAGGCCTTCTGCTCAGCTCCCAGAGCAACCAGTTGATGCACTGCCCCCATATTAAAGCTTAGAGGGGAATACCCCCTGGCTGCACGGGATACCTGTTTCTGCCCTCTAAATACCTTAAAAACAGAATCATCTATAGGTATATTTATATCACGGTTATGAAGCAGAAAGTAATCGGCTGTGTCGGACAAATGCTTCAGTGCCTCATCATTTTGATATTCTATGGGTAAGCCGCTTTTGTTGCCGCTGGTTGCTACAAGCCAGTTCATGCCCTCCTTAAACAACAGATGATGCAGCGGTGTATAAGGAAGCATTATGCCAAGCTTGCTGCTGTCCGGTGCAATTTGCTTGGGCAGCGGACAATCATGCTTTCTGTTCATAAGTACTATGGGACTGGCCGGACTCTGCAAAAGCTTTGCCTCAGCATCATCAACCTCGCACAGCTTCTCCACCGCCGCCATATCCTTAGCCATAACCGCAAGCGGTTTATCCGGCCTTCTTTTCCTGCTTCTCAAAGCTTCTATGGCCTGCGCATTCTGTGCATCACACATTAAGTGAAAGCCTCCAATTCCTTTAACAGCCAATATGCACCCTGCCTTTAGAAGCTGCACAGCCTTTTTTATCACAGCTGTACCCCTTAGCTCCTGTTTTAGATTATTTAAAAGCTGCAGCTGGGGACCGCATTCAGGGCAGCAGACAGGCTGTGCATGAAATCTTCTGCTGCTCGGCTCATTGTACTCCGCACTGCAGGCTTCACACATTACAAAGCTGTCCATAGAGGTATTGCACCTGTCGTAGGGCAGCTTCTTTAATATAGAGTATCTTGGACCGCAGTCGGTGCAGTTGGTAAAGGCATAGCCAAACCACCTGCTGCTCTCATCTGATATATCCTTCAGGCATTTCTCACACACCGCAGTGTCCTTGGGTATGAAGGAAAGTATCTGGTCCGACTCTTGACTCTCCAAAATTTTGAAGTCATTAAAATTCTGCACCTCCTGCCTTCTGATACTTATCTTTTCTATTTGAGACAGGGGCGGGGGAGCCTGCACCATTTCCTTTATGAAGCTTTTCAAGGCTTGCCTCGGAGCCTCTGCATCAATAACAACGCCGGAGCCGGCGTTCTTTACAAAGCCCTTTACTCCAAACTCTACAGCCCTGTTGTAGATATAAGGTCTAAAGCCTACGCCCTGAACTATCCCATTTATGGAAACAGCATATCTTACTAATGGATTGCCGTCATTTTTCAAGACTATCACCCTTAAGCAGATATATAACTGTGCTTTGCTCTTCTATAGCTGTTTTCCTAATGGTTATGACGGTATTCTTATCAATCAGATAAGGAAGCAGCTCTATTAAATGCTCCTTTAAATCCAGAGCTTCAATATGGCTGTCCGTACTTACGTCCAGAACCAGTTCTCTTACTGTGTCCAGTCTGTTTTCATCGCATATCCTTTGCAGAGAGTCTGCAATTCTATGAAGCAGAAAGCTGTCATGCATTTTAAAAACCACCTTTATATTTAGTAATCAAAGTCCATATCTCACTGCACACTGTACTTAGCCTTGACTGTAATTCCCGGCTCAAGCCCCATCTGAAGCATATGTCCTGCACCTCTATGCAGATTAGCAGTCCCTCAGGCATGATTCCGCTTGTTTTCAGCTCCCCTATAAGGTCCCTGTCATGCTGCCAGTGGTTCATATTGTGTGACTCCACCGCTTCCTTCAGCGTCATTGCCCATACAGTGCCCGTCCTTGCATCTCCAAATGCCGCATCTACTATAATCAGCTCGTCATCCTTCTCTATTTGACTTATGCAGTAATCTATATCAGTCTCTCCTATCAGCACCTCTACCTCCAGCTCCTGAAGGCTGTCCAAGAGATATTCTGCTGCCGCCAGTCCTGCCCCATCGTCTCCCATCATCCTGTTGCCTATGGCAATAAGTTTTATACTCATAGCTTTCTATACCAGCCTTATGTGGATTGAGCTTTTATCCTTTGCCTGCACATGGGTTGCACAGGATACGCAGGGGTCAAAGCTTCTTGCAATTCTTCCGATTTCTATGGGATTATTTATATCATTTATGGGGGTACCTATGAGAGCAGCTTCAATGGTTCCCTTTATTCCTTCGGCGTCTTCTGGAGAGAGGTTCCATGCCGTCGGTGTTACGATTCCATAGTTTTCTATTGCCTTTTCATTAATTGATATCCAATGTCCCAAGGCTCCTCTGGTTGTATCTATCAGACCTGCTCCCTTCGCCTTATCAGGCATTTGATACTGTCTTTGATTGGGCTTGTAAGCCGGCACCAGCTCAAGTATGTTTCTCATTATACCGGCTACCTTCTTTGTCTCCAAAGTCCTGGCTATAGTTCTGTCCATTGTTGATATTCCTCTTCTGTAGCCTCCGCTTATAATCATCCTGGCCAATGGGCCCACCTCCATAGGCAGACCGTTGTATCTGGGTGCCTTCACCCATGTATATGCCTCCGGCTTATAGGGTTCCTCTGCCAGTGGAGGATCGGAGGGCTCCTTCAGCATATTATCAGATATATACCAGGATTTCTGAGCATCTTCTTTAATCCGTGCCGGCTCGAGCGCTGACAGTTCTCCCTTCACATATATCCCCGCTCCTACATAATTTACAGGCTCTGCCTCAGGATAATTGAAGACTCCATAGGTCATAAGATTCCCATGCCCGGCTCCCAGCTGATAGTATTCAGGATAATACTGTCCTATTGTATATGCATCATTTATCATGGCTTTATCAACAAACTCACTTATTGACGTCAAAATACCCTTTAAGGATAGGAGCTTGGAAGCATCCAGCTCTGAAGTGATACCGCCTATAAATATTCCATGATTATGAGGAGCCTTTCCCCCAAGTATGGCAAGCATTTGATGAGCCAGACTGCTGTATTGCAGCGACGCTGTATAGTGCTCTGCCAGACTGTCATTCAGCTTCTTGGGAAGCCTGAAATCACCATGGGACACCTCATACAGGGGATGTATCTCAGGTCCTCTTATAAAGTCCGGCAGGGTATACTGGTAAAAGTGCCTTATATGGTTTTGTAAAAACTCACATCCATGCACAAACTCACGGATAAGTCTGCCTGAGAAGCCCGGCTGTATTTCAAGAGCATCCTCCAGTGCCAAAGTAGAAGCCATAGAATGTGCCGCAGAGCATATACCGCATATGCGCTGTGTAAAGTAAATGGCATCCAGAGGAGCTTTCCCCACCAGCATTTTCTCAAAGCCTCTGAAAAGAAGACCGCTGCTTCTGGCATCGACTACTCTGCCCTGCTCAACACGGGCCTGTATCTCCAGGAAACCGCTTATCCTGGTAACCGGATTTATTACAACTGTATTTGCCATATCTGCCTCCTAAACCATCAATATCTTACAAAAGGCTCCATTCCGTCAGGGAAGCCTCGTCTTGCACAGCCTATACAGGGAGTGTTGTCCTCCACAGGCCAGTTCACATTGTGATTCCATTCCCTGACAGGACAGTCAGTTCTGGTAATTGGTCCTCTGCAGCCCAGCTTGAACATACATTCCTTATCCCCCAGCTTTTCTGCAAATATCCCCTTGTCAAAATATGACCTCCTGCTGCATCGGTCATGAATAGTAATCCCGTAAAACATCAGCGGCTTTCCTTCATCGTCTGTCTCAGGCCGTCCAAGATAGACAAGATGGGCTATAGTGCCCATTATCCATTCCGGATGTCCGGGGCAGCCCGGTATCCTGATAACCTCCCTCTGCAGGAAATCCGGAACCGATACCGAGCCTGATGGATTGGGGCTGGCTGCAGATACTCCGCCATAGCTTGAGCATACCCCTGCGGTCACAATATACTTGGCAGCACTTCCTGCCAGCTTAACCGCTTCCATAGAGGTAACCGGTCTTTCTCCATCCCGTGCTATAATGTTGTATCTTCCCTCAGCCTTGGTAGCTACAGCACCTTCCACCACCAGTATAAATTCCGTTTTAAGGGTATCAAGAAACTGCTGATATGCCTTATGTCCCTCTGCAGCCATTAAGCTGTTCGAATATCTCATATCTACCACATTGCTCAGGAAAAAAAGCAGGTCATGGTACTTGGCATCCAGCAGCGAAATAATGTTGCCCGAGCAGCCTGCTGCCTCCAGCCATATAAGATTCATTTTTCTTACCCTGCCCTCACTTGCTTCCTTTGCAGCTATGTTCATCAGTTCTCTGGCAGTCTTGCCTTTTGAATCCACTACAGGACAGTGAAATTGATGCATTTGCTACTCCTCCTGTTTATATCAGTACTCCTACCTGCGGAAGCTTTGCCAATACTCCGTTCATACTATGGCAGCCTTCGAACTGCGCAGTCAGATCCCTGCCTGCAATAAGTCCGAAATGACTGCCGCCGCCCCAGGCAGGATTCAAGCTGACATCATAAACTATACCCCCTACAACTGCATAAGCAGGCTTCCCGCCGCTGCCGTCATACTGCGCCAGCTCCTCAAGGGTAAACTGTCTTTGCCGGCTGCTTCTTGTATTGCTGCAGTAAGTAAAATAGGGACAGCGGCAGCACATTCCCATGATGTCATGAGAATAAAAATAGTTTGACCACATTTCGACTCCTCCCTTAACACATTCCATAAATTATATGCTAACAGGCCGCTCCAAATTAGCCTTTCATACAAAAAAGTCAGAAACCGTCAAGATTAGCACCTCTTGACGGTTTCTGACTTCTTCATTATCTGTTATGGGGCAGTTTATAGACTCTCCGCATTTGCGTAGATAGTTTCTATCTCTTCTTTGGACATCAAAGCTGATATCAAATATGCTATTATTATAATTCCCGGAATATCAATAAGCAGCCTTGTCACTGCAAACCTCAATCCCAGTGAGGAGCTTTCAAACAAAAGCATAGGTATCTTGGTAGTAGACCAAGCTCCTAAAAAGATTACTATGTTGCTGAACCTGACTCCTTTTTTCATAAACACTGCTGCTATGGGGAAGGCTCCGTAAAGCGGTCCAGCCGCTGCTGAACCAAGCAATATGGACAGTACAATACCCTTCATGCCCGACTTGTCTCCCATGTATTTTACCATTGCCTCTCTCGGCACCCATATATCTAAGAGCCCCAGCAATATAAACACAGGAGGCAGGGTAAGCAGCATCTCCTTAAGATTGCTTCCGGTCAAGCTGACTGCCTTAAAACCTAAAGCCTTATTGAATAAGGTGAGTGCTGTAACAACCAGCACCACTACTCCGAAGTATTTGAACCTTTTCAACTGCTTCATCATATGCCTGCCACCACCCTTCCAATAATCAACGCCACGATAAAGGCAAATATGAATGCAGATATATTTCTAAGCAAGGTGAATTTCTTCCCGAAATACTTAATTTCTACCGGTGCCGTAACTATTCCCACCATCATCAAGGTAGATATAAAGGCTGCTACCTGCATATAACCTGCTCCGTTTTGCAGCAGCATGGCAGCTGTAGGGAAAGCAACAAATCCCGGTATCAGGGTAATAGCCCCTACTACAGCAGATATGATTACTCCAAACCAGCCTGATTCAGCGCCAATTAAATGTGATATAAGCTTAGGGTCCAGGACAGCCAGAAGTATTCCTACCGTTGCCATTACGGTGAGCAGCTCCGGAAGAATATTGTCAAAAGACTTCCAAGCCTTCATCAATGCCTTCTTAGTCTTCTGCTTATCCCTTATAAAAGACACAATAAGCAAAATGCCTGCAAGGCTGTATAACGCGATTCCACTCATGCCAATCTCCTATTCTTTTAATATAACGACTATATCGCATTATAGCGATATAGTCATATAATATATGCTTTTAAGTATTTTGTCAATAAATGAGCAACTGCATTTATGTATGCAGCTGCTCATTTATAATAGCTTAATGGTCTCCAGCCATAAGAATAAGCATCTTCTCCAGTTCAACCTGCACCTTATAGCTTATTTCACCAAAATTGCCTAATACATATCCGTGCATATAGGGCGGCTTGGGCGGATGCTTTTCCTCCGGATTCACAGAAAGCACGAAGCTCCTTGTAGCTCCGGGTAACATGTTTTTGTCTACATAAAGCAAAGCCGAATGCTTTCCCAAGTGAGCAAGCAGAGTAGCTGCTATATTATTAGCCCAATTGCCTGTTTCTCCAAAGGCAAAAGTCCAACCGTCAGGCTCTTTGATATTCCATCCAAACATAGTCTCTTCATCATGGAAGCTTGCGAGCCGTACTGCCGTTTCGACAGGTGTGGCACCGGCTATTCTTGCTACCTTGCCTTTTACTATACCCCGTATTTCATTTTCTACAGCAGCACTTACAGCTTTCTCACTGCCCATTATATAAACGTTTTTATCACTGTATTTCTCAAGCTTTCTTCTGATTACCTGCGGAAGTGCATTTTGTCTTGTTAAAAGTATCGGCACTCCCATATGAGCAGAGAAATATGCTCCCGCTATTCCCTCAGAAGGCTCCTCTGCCGAAGCTACAATTATGTTTATTTTACCTTCCATACCTTCTGGCGGAATGCGATACCTGAATTCCATAGCCTGCGCTGCAGTCTCAAATACATCTGCGCTTCCTATCCTTACAGAACTGTAGCCGATATTGTCCAGTTGAGTCTTTATCATAGGCGACAGGGGTCCTACTGCAATAACCTTTGCCGGAACGTTTTTACCGGTGGGATCCAATCTTTTAATCTCATTTATTAATTCGCAGTTAAGTGAATTTGGGTCAGTAAGCAGTACCGGTGCATTTATCGGAAAGTGCATTATAGGAACAGCGGTCAATGCATACTGGAAGGTGTTTGAAGGAGCCAATATCACCGCATTGGGCCTCCACTCCACACTTCTGTCGGGATAAACGAACTTTGTGACATAGGTATTGAACTGATAGATGTCATTACCGAAAAGCCTTGTAGTGTCCGTTGTATCCAGAGGCGGCATGAAGGTATATGGACAATCACTCAATTAAGAAGCCCCCTTTTATACTTTTTGTATAATTATATGTGGGCTATGTGTTTGATATTTCTCAACAACAAAAAGAGCCTGATTGCTCAGGCTCATGGTTGATTTATTAGCTAAATTGAAATAACGGAGTGCTCAGGTATCTTTCCCCTGTATCAGGAAGCAATACCACTATGTTCTTGCCCTTGTTCTCCGGTCTTTTCGCCAGCTCTGTAGCTCCATAAAGAGCTGCACCAGAAGATATGCCTACCAGCAGGCCTTCTGTCTTGGCAAGGGCTCTTGCTGCTTCAAAAGCATCCTCATTCTTTATCTTTATTATTTCATCTATGACGCTTGCGTTCAACACATCCGGTACAAAGCCCGCTCCAATGCCTTGAAGCTTGTGAGGTCCCGGCTTGCCGCCTGATAGTACCGGTGAGTCCAATGGCTCTATAGCTACAATTTTCACATTAGGATTTTTCTGCTTCAGCACCTCTCCTACTCCTGTTATTGTACCGCCTGTTCCAACACCTGCTACAAATATATCTACCTTGCCCTCAGTATCTCTCCAGATTTCCTCAGCTGTAGTAGCTCTATGAAAGGCCGGATTTGCAGGGTTATTAAACTGTTGTGGTACAAATGAATCAGGAATCTCTGCGGCCAATTGTTCTGCCTTCGCTATAGCGCCCTTCATTCCTTCAGCTCCCGGAGTCAGTACCAGCTCCGCTCCAAGTGCTGCAAGCAGATTTCTTCTCTCAACGCTCATTGTTTCAGGCATAGTAAGTATTATTCTATAGCCCTTTGCAGCTGCTACATAGGCAAGAGCTATGCCTGTATTTCCGCTTGTGGGCTCAATTATAACACTGCCTTCCTTAAGGATGCCTTTCTCCTCTGCGTCCTTAATCATTGCGTAGCCTATTCTATCCTTTACGCTGCCGCCGGGATTGAAGTACTCCAGCTTCGCTATTATTGCCGCTTCGGGATTGTATCGTTCATTGTAATTTTCTATTTGCAGCATTGGTGTGTTTCCAATAAGCTCTGTTAAACTTTTTTTAATATTCGACATAATATTTCCTCCAAACATCCTACAACTATAAATTATTATATTAATATCTGCTAAATGTAATACATATAAGCTTCATTTTCTTTAAGCTTCTTATACTGCTGGGCTAAATCCTCCAAAGTGATGCTGTTCAAAACGTTTATTACGCTTTCATCCACCTTCTGCCATACTTCTTTGTTTATGCATTGCTCCAGGGAATCAGTTTCTCCTTCTTCCAGAGAAAAACTCTCTACAGTAGACAAGCTTCCCTCCAGAGCTTCAACAACACTGCGTACAGTTATTTGCTCAGGATTATCCGAGAGTATGTAGCCGCCCTGAGTTCCCTTTATGCTTTTGATGAGTCCGGCTTTTTTCAGAGCAGAAAAAATATGCTCAAGATACTTATCTGAAACATTTTGCCTCTCGGCAATACTCTTCAGATTCAACGGCTCACCCAAAGAAAAAACCGCTAAATCTACCATAGCTCTTAATCCATATCTTCCTTTTGTTGATATCCTCATATAATCACCTATAATTCCTATATGCTTTGTATGTTTATCTTATCATACATATAAATATTATGTCAATATTTTCTGATAAAATATGTAAATAATTCTTTGGTATAAGCCGGACTTGACCAAGTAATAATATATTAAACCTTATATATTTGTTTAGGAGGTGTTAATTTGACAGAAAAACTGTTGGAAGTAATTTCAGATATTACAGCTTCAGCACAGCAAGTGACTAATGACATACTGCTGCTGAAATTCAGGATTGTTAATCTATATATTGTGGGAGAACCCATAGGCAGGAATTCCAAATGGATATTAGTGGATACCGGTATGGCTAATTCTGAAAGGGCTATACTGGAAGAGGTTCATAAGCTTTACGGAAAAGACTGTCCGCCTCAGGCTATAATCCTGACTCACGGCCATTTTGACCATGTAGGCGCTGCAACCGAGCTGTCCGACTACTGGAAGGTGCCGATTTACGCCCATGAGCTGGAGATGACCTATCTGACCGGTGAGAAGGATTATCCTCCTGCCGATCCCACTGTAAGTGAAGGCTTGATTGCCGAAATGTCCTTTTTATTTCCTCACGAAGGTATAGACTTAGGACATAGAGTGCGTCCTTTGCCCTCCGACGGCAGTATACCCGGCATGTCGGAATGGCAATGGATTCATACTCCGGGGCATACTCCCGGACATATCTCATTATTTAGAAAATCAGACGGTGTTCTGATTGCAGGAGATGCAATCACCACAGTAAAGCAAGAGTCCCTGCTGGCAGTGTTGACTCAAAAGCAAGAGCTGAACGGTCCCCCTGCATACTTTACACCAAATCAGGATGAGGCGGAAAAGTCAGTGAAAACTCTAAGAGACCTCAAGCCCGCTCTCGTAGTAACCAGTCATGGCACGCCAATGAAAGGCGAGGAGCTTAAGGTTGCGCTGGAAAACCTTGTAGCCAGCTACTAACCTGCAACACAAGCGTGGGACAAGGGGACAGGTTCCTTGTCCCAAACCTGACATTTTTTACATATAGCTTTATCTAAACCTCATTAGATGCTCTGAAGAGAAATCCCACTCAGGCGTATCCAGCTCCTCTCCGTTTCTTAAAGAATACCAAGGGCTGCCATCCTCATTTTTCGGATTTTTCAGGACATGAATGTCTTGGGCAGGCATATAGCTTTGTGCCAAAAGAAAAAGCTTCTCCCCGCTTATCTTATTTTCTGCCATATCAACAACAATAACGCAATGTCCGGGTGATCCTCCCTTTATAAATACATCTCCAATCTGCATTTCTTCAACAGGAACCTTCTCCAGTTCCTTTGATAAGGAAAGAGTACCCGCATAAGCAAAGACCATATCAAGGTATTTTCTGAAGCTTTGATAGTCATTTGCCTCATCAGTACGCTTGACCCAAGAGGTATCATTGCCCTTTACCGCTATCCTGTAACCTTCTTTCCATTTGGAGTAATCCGCCCGAAAACCGTTGGTGAAATTAAAGTGTATTTCACCATAATCCGCCTTTGAATAAAGATACTCTGCCCTCAAACGAATTACTGCATCTGCGCACTGCTGCAGGTCCTTGTCTCCCACATCTATATCCAGAACTGCCGCATGAACATCTGCTGTCTTAACATCCCCATCATAATATCTTACAGGTGCATCATGAACCTTCAAAGGAAGGTTTCTCAAATAGTATCCGAAGGAGACCTCTTGCACAGCAATCCTCTCAAAGCCTTCCGGTGTCCCTATTCTTTCGGCAATGGTACTTCCCTCTTGATTTATTAGATTTGTAGCGGGCGCCTGAACCGCTGTAATCACTTTTGTGCTTTGTCCTGCATATCCTTTAGCCCTCACTGTATTAAAACTTGAACAGCCTGATAAAATCAGAATCCCTATAAGCAGCAGTATAAGCTTCTTCATTTATATCACTCCCTCAGCATAGTGACTTACATTCATAGGAAATTGTTCCCATATACTAATTATAATTCTACCTGTTGCTTTTTCTCCTTTAGCATGCGCTTTACCTCCAAGGCTATCCATATGCCTATGGGCAATATAACCTGAAATGGGAAGGCATAGTAAGGCCATATCTTCTGCGCCCACTCAAACATCTCTGTTATGTCGTCATAAAGAAGATATGACATATTCACCATCAACAGACCTATAGGTACAACCCATATGGCATAATCCTCAAATCCGAATAGTCTTGCAAAGCCTTTTGTTGCAGCCAGCAGCGCTACAGATATCTTTATAAAGCCTGCCAGCAGGAATGCTATAGTTACCACAATCTCCATCCTCTGCAGAAAGTTCCCTATATTCACCCTGCTTATGGCAGAGTAGGAGGGAAAATACATAGCCTCCATGGTGTTCGGCCCCAGCACCATTATATTTCTTGCTGTAGTAAAGGATATAATTAGCCCTGCGATAATTATTGCAGACAGAAATATTTTGTATACTGAATTTTTCTTCTGCACTGACGAGAACAGCATTAAGAAGATAACGGTCTCTCCAAATGGAAAAGAGAATGCAGTAAATATTGACTGCATATATTTGGATGCTTCCAGAGTCATTAAAGGTCTCAAATTCTCAATTTCCATGTTTGGTATATTGAGCATGTTGACAATTATAATTTCCACGGCAATCAAAAGAATAAAGTACTGCGAGCATCTGCCTATAGTCTCAATCCCTGCTTTAACAGCCAATATGCATATAAATGCAAAAATTATCATAGGCACAGTCTTAGGCGTTTCCGGTAAAGCAATTGTACTTATAAATTCTCCGAAGTTTCTTAGTACTATCGCCGCCAGATGGAAGGCAAACCATATAAAAGGAATACTAAGCAATCTGCCTATGAGCTTCCCAAAATTCAGTTCCAGAATCTCTATCAGATCCTTACCCGGGAAAAGAGAGGCTATCCTGCAGTATATCAATATGACGGGCAGTGATAAAAAGGTTGCAGCTAATGTGGAAATCCACATATCCCGGCCTGCTTCAACCCCAGTACCTATTACCATAGTACTGCCGATTAAGAAAAGTATTATGGTCTTGGTTATTTGAGTGCCCGCTAATTTTTCATTATTCAACGACACAGCCCTCCAATCACTTGCCTGTTATTGATAAAACCATCCTTCTCAGAGGTTCTGCAGGACTAGGCATATCCAGCACATATCCGTTTGCTATTCCTATGGCACAGGAAACAGCCATAAGAAAAATATACAGCATTAATTTTCCTGTAGTTATCTTATCCTTTGTAGATTTTAAATCAAAAAACGATACTGTTATATAAGATATAATCATCATAATCCACATTATTTCTCTCCTTTTGGAAGAGGCAATCTGGTGGTAGCAGTACCATTAACTCTTATATCTGCGTTTAAAACCAATTCAGTTTCTTGAAACCTTTCATCCCAGTCATTTTTTATCTCATTCCATACATAGGGCATGTGCATATCGATTTCCCTTCCAAACCCAAATATATCTGCTTTATATTCATCCTGTACCTTTTTATATGTACTCATTATATCTGCTTTGATGCTCTCTGTTGCTTTCTTAATCAGAATTTCTCTCCCCGGATTTTCAATAACGTTAACGCCGCCTGATATTTCAACAATAAATACATCTATTCTGATATCTGCCTTCATCTTTAAAACATCATCCTCGATTATAGGCTTTATTCCGCTTTTGCTTTTATGTATTTCAAGAGTTACTCTATTGCCCTCTCCCATTACGTTATCTACAACATAAAAGCCTCCTTCCACCTCATCTCTGAGCCATAACATATTCCTAGTTTCTTTTTCACTTAAAAAGCCCACCAATTTATTGTTCTTAAATATTGCAGTCCCTCCCACTTTCGATGCTGCGCCGCCCGCTTGTTCCTCAAGACATACAGCCGGCAGAACAGGAGAGACATTTGTATAAAACATTCTGTCGAAGAATTCATAAAGCTCTATATTGGGGAATCTGGATAATGACCGCTGTGAGCGCATGGTATCATCTATCTCAAAGGCCACAATATTCTTAAACTTACTGGTGCTTTGAAGCACTTCCCTGGCTGTACTGTCCTTGGATACCAGAATCCATATATCCTCCCTTGCCTCCTGGTCTCTGAATAAGAAATCCAGGTATTTTGATATATCTTCTTCCGCAAGCTCTTTGCTTAAAATTATTGCCTTTGCATGGCTCCAGTATAGTCTTTTACCTCCAATGGCAATTGCACGTCTGTTGCTTTCAAATAAGCTCTCCCCTTCTATTTCAATATACTCAGGCTCATAGGTTCCCTGTGTGCCGCCTCTAATGTCTACAGTCTCAACAGTTACCTGCAAGGTTCCATCCTCGTTCTTATCCAAAGCAACTCCCGCAACAATGGCCAATTGCTCTACCTCTCTATAATTCCAACAGCCTGTAGTAAGCATTATAACAAGGATTAGAAATGCCAAGACTGCCTTATTCACCTTTGATATCATCATAGGCACTACTCCTCACCTTTTCTTACTCTATTCTTAGCCGCAATGAGCTCGGGACGCTTTTTCATACTGCTCCAAGGAACTCTTATAATAGTATCCTTTATGTCTGACTTGTTTAAGGATGCTATATTCAGCATATAAGGAATGCCAAAGGATCTCAAAGAAGATAAATGAATGAACAATATTATACAGCCGAATATGTAGCCATATAACCCCAAAAATGCAGATAAAAATAGAAATATAAATCTCGTTATAATCAGCTCTATCTGCATCCTTGGTACTATATAGCTTGTTATAGCGGTGATGGCAGCCACAATTATCATTGGGGCGCTTACCAGCTTCGCTTCTACTGCTGCCTGCCCAATAACCAAGGTACCTACAATACTTATTGTCTGCCCAACCGCAGTTGGAATTCTTACACTGGTTTCTCTTATAATCTCGAATACAATAAGCATTACTATGGCCTCAACAATAGTCGGAAAGGGAACCCCTTGCCTCGAAGCAGAAATGCTTAGAAGCAGCTGCGTAGGTATCATCTCTTGATGGTAGGTGACAAGAGCTACATATATTGCCGGTACACTGGAGGTTAAGAAAAAACCTAACCATCTTATAGCCCTGTTGAAGGTCGCGAGAAAGTAATTATTGTAATAGTCCTCATTTACATTAAAATACTCAAGGAATATGAAGGGAAGTGTGAGGGCTATGGGAGTTCCGTCGCATAAAATCGCAACTCTGCCTTCAAGAAGCTTGCCTGCAACTACATCCGGGCGCTCTGTATCCCCCAAACCTCTAAACGGTGTAGCAATATCATCCGTTATCAATTCAGCAAGATAGGCAACATCCAGTACCCCGTCCAGATCAATCTTGTCCAGTCTCCTGTGCAGCTCCTCAACAATTTTCTTGTCAACAATATTTTCTATGTAGCAAATACATATTTTAGTTTTTGTCTCTGCGCCGAATTG
>JAQZBM010000151.1 GCA_029238945.1 Clostridia bacterium | reverse complement strand
AACAAAGCTGCCGTCATCTTCGTTGGGTATCAGCTCCCCTGATGTCGGCATCTGTAAAATCATTATCTCTCCGAATATATCTATCCAGCTGTGGTCAGCTGTAAAGGAATGAACATCCCGTACAACATAGACTATATCAAAGTCTTGGAAAAAGTCCTTGGTTGCATTTGGATTGGCTCTTGAACCGTTCATTATAACAGCTCTGATCCGGTCATCGGCTTTTGCAGTATCAAGAATCAAATCCATCATTTGCTGTTCACTTCTCATTATTATCACCCCCTATACCCTTATCTGTTTTGTATAACAATTATCCCTATGATGTTATCTATTAAAAATCATTAATGCTTCCATATAGTTTGATACCGCCAGTATCAGTACTGCTGCTGCTATGCCAAGATACTGCTGAAGTGATACGTATATCCTTGCTTCAACCTTCTCAGGATTAGTTTTGAAAAACTTCTTTATCTGATATCTTGAAATATTGTATGTTGCAGCAGCAATCAGCGTGTATGCCGCCAATTCATAAATGCCGCTTCTTTGAAAGACCATAAGTGACGGCCCTATACGTTCAGGCAGGCTGATAGCAAAGGAATTGGACCCAAGTGTCAGCCCATAAGTTATAAACCAGACAGGAGGAACGATATAGCCCAAGGGTATATTGTTGATTTTCAATACATAATTTCCGCCTACTATGAAGCATGACATCACCAGATTCACTATAAATATCCTCGCAAATTCTTTTACAACACTTGCTGAGGCCCCATCGCCAGCCAGCTTAGAGGCAGCATTTGAGCCCCTCATCGCTCCCTCAGGTAAGAAATTGAAGCTAATTATCCATGCAGCTATGAACAAAGCAACACCAATGGCGTACAATACGAGAAATCTGACCCAAATTTTTCTGCTGCACAGGTATTCTCTCATACTCCACTCCCCCTACATAATAAATAAGGAAATACTCAGACTTAGGCGTTGAATATTAGCAAGTCATTTTTCTTATACTCGTTTTCCTCAAGCATTTTTTCTGTTTCCTGCTTGCTGTTCTGCAGTCTGCCCATGATGCTGTCCAGCTTGCTGTACAGTTTATTCAGCTGGTCGATATTTGCACTTATTTGGTCACGCACATTCAGGTCTGTAAATATGTTATCAAACCAAAAGTCAAAGGCTCTTGTTGTTCCGCTGATTTCTGTAATTTCTATATCCTCCAGCATATCGACATCCAGAAGCTCCTTGTGCATTTCCTTAAGCTGAACTGCAAGTCTGTTGAATTCCTCCTGGGCATTGTCTATGTGGTCATATTTTGCCATATGGCTGAATATACCGCCTCTGGTCCAAGCATCGTAGGTAGCCCAGCCTTCTGCACTTTCCAGATGCTGCATTACATTATCCGCTGTTGCTCTCACCTTGTAGACAGCACTTTGTGCTTCCTGTATCTCAAAAAGCTGTTTTGTCAGCTCTTCTCTTTCTGATTCCAGCTGCCTATACTGTATTATGGCTTCACCGATTATGCTGTTTTGAATCCTTTGTTCTCTGTTGAAAAGCTCCTGCTTATAGGCTTCTCGAGCCCTCTCCAGCTTAGCGATTCTAGCTGTAAGCTCATCCCGTTCACTATTAAACTCCTTAAGCGTACCTGCTGCTTTGTCATAATTCAGCTTAGCAGCAAGCATCTCCTGAGTCTCTTTATCCATTTTTTCCTCGTACTTCCCTATGAATCTAAACAAGGCAGCAGACAAGGATTCCCTCTCCAGCCTATCAACATCGTTAGACTCTTCCGCAAGCATCCTCTCCCGAACTGAGACTTCCTGTTCTGCATCGGATATACGCTCATTCAGCCTCTTCAAACGCTTATTAAGCTCCGGCAGCGTTGCCAGACCGTCTCTTATTTCAACTAACTCTTTTTCTTCCATATCTTCTCACCTTCCATTATCTTCATAATTCAATGATATCAGATATAAATTACTTTTAATAATATAATTTTACTCAAATTATTGTTTCTTATATTTCCTGAAATTTATTCTGTATAATTGATTTAGAAAGCGAGTGATAACTATGGTAACAAAATGCACTATCGGTGATAAGGAATATGGTTTTTCCAAGGATATCAGAGAAAATGAGCAGGTAAGGAAAAGCTTTAATCTGCTTGCAAGGAATACCTTCAGCCTTGACTTTGAGCCTTGGTATCAGATGGGCTATTGGGGCAGCGACTATATCCCCTATGTTCTAATGGATGGAGATATGGTGATATCCAATGTTTCTGTCAATATCATAAATACAAGATGGGAAGGCCAGATAAGGCTGTATATCCATCTGGGAACAATAATGACAAGCAAGGAATATAGGGGCAGAGGCTTAAGCCGGTGGCTGATGAAACCACCAGGAAAGCCGTTCTTGGATTTGCGCCAAAGCAAGGGGAGAGTTATGAAATAACGGAGCTTCATGAGGAAAATACTACGCTTTTTATATTAAGCGGAAAAGAAAACCTGTTTGAAAGGAATAAACTTATGTTTCCACTGCTGTCCCATGCGTAATGAGCATATAAATATTTTTCAAGAGAAAAGAAAAAATGAATATATCAATCAGGATATATTCATTTTTTATATGTAACAAGCATCCTTGGTGAGAGATGTTTTCCAACTTGACAGATTAACTTTCCAACCACCTTTTTATGTATCGGCAGAGGAATTCCCGGAGCATATTTCATACCAGCATACTGTTTCCAAAAAACTCCGTCTTGTGTTTCGTATTCTGTTCCTGGCGCATATTCCTCACACATGGTTTGGAATAAGTTGAAAGGAATTAAAACTCCAATTTTGGGAGAATGAAGTTTTCCTGATTTTAAATCCATATAAAATGCCTTTGAAATTTTATATGCTTTTTTTATATGCTTTTCTGATGGTTTATAATCATTCCAACTCAATGCAATAATCGGCAATTGATAGCATTTATTAAAGCCCCATCCTGGTAGAGTATTAGCAAGAGATTGCGTAACACTATCTGCAGAAACGCCGCCTGTAGTTGAAATAATTAAAGCCTTTTTATCAAAATATCTTGGGCGATGAATCAAAAATGCTAAATGGTCGGTAAAATTTTTAGTAAGAGCAGGGACGGCACCTTGAAAACAGGAAACAGCAAAAATTACTCCATCACAATCTGCAATTTTATCCATAATAGGCTGGATATACTGATTATGAGGACAAAAAATATGTCCTTTTCTAAAGCATACGCTACAACCTGTACAGAATGGGATATTCCTTTCGCTTAAATGTATCTCCTCAAATCTCACGGTATTATCCAGACCTTCTATTCGTTCTTTTACTTTCTCTGTTAAACGCCATGTATTTCCTTTACGGGGGCTGCCGTTGATTATTAGTATTCTCATTTTACATATCTCCCTAATATGGTTAAATAAATATAAGCTACTTCATCTTTCTGCTAAATGTGTATTATAAAATAACGTGACTTTACTATAATTATAAAACCATTTCAGGATAATGTATATATTTAAACATAACCCAAATTATATATTACTCACCGCTGTCAAAGCTTAAGGCCTGACTGACAGAGTCTCCTATTAATTCAAATACTCCAATCCAGCCTGCAGGACCTCCGTGCTGTGTGATAAGCTCCAAGCTGCCGTCACCATTCAGATCCAATGTCAGTACGTTTACATCCTCAGCCTTTACATAGGCAATTTCTTGGATAAGTGTGTCGTAGCTGCCGTGTATCAGATAGAGCTCCAGCATTTCTTCTGAGGCTTTTTCCTTAAGTTGAATAATCTCTTCTTTTCCATCTCCATCCATGTCCACGGAGTACTGTTTATTCTCTTCTATGACTTTTAAAGGCCTTGGCTGTACTTCCCAATCGCCGCTTACTCCTATCAGGAATCCAGGCTCTGCTTCAAAGGGTGTAATATCAAGCATCAAGGACTCCTGAGCACTTGCTTGTGATACATATAGGGAGGGTTTCTTGTCCGACTTAGCTTCGCTGACCATCTTGCTGCCGGAATACAGCTTAAAGGACTCGCCGCCCTTGACTAAATCAATATCCACCTCCGAGCCATTCAGCTTATCGTTTTCTAGAAAGTCCTGTTTGCTGTAGCTCTTGCCGTCAATCTCTATATTGAATTCTGTTACTCTATACCATTTGTCTTCACTGGAGCCTCCAAGCACTATCAGCTCAGAAAATTCTTCCGACCCCCAGTTCTTAACAGTGAAAGCTACCGGATGGTAGTCATTTTGCGAATTGTTAACTTTTTCTGCTTCAATTTTTGCGATATTACGTGCTTTACTTGGACTGCAGGCTGTAAAACATAACAATGCTAAAACTAATAGTGATATTAAATACAATCTTCTCTTCATTTTATATCTCCTTATAAAATCCATATCCGCTGATTAAAACTCCCAGTCCTCCTACAAAAGCTATTACCATACCACCTGTCCGGAAGTTTTCAGTTGTTGAGTTCATTATATAATTATAGCTGTTTGTATCCATTGAGCCGCCGTGTGCTCGAATCGCCTTGCCTCCGGCGTTTTCACCAATGCTTGTGGAGCTAAACAGAATTATTAAACCGACAAGAAATAATATTAGCATAACTATAAGTGAAGTTAATGCAAAATTCTTCTTCATGTGGTTGCCTCCTTTAACTTTAAACCTTATCCATTAATTTATGATATGCTTCCAATATCTCAATCATCTTCTCACTACTTCCGCCCAAGTCAGGATGGTATTTCTTCGCAAGCTCCCTGAATCTGCTCTTTATCTCATCTATGGAAGCCCCGGGTGTCAGCCCGAAATATGACAATACACTGGGGTCTTGGATTTCATCAAAGCTTAAGCCTTCATCCTTATACTTCTGAAAGTAAACAGAGTAGAAGTACTCTTCAAATACCTCCTTCAAAGCCTGTTTGTCAAGCTTCGAAAGCTTCCATAGGGGATACTTCACCATCAAATCGTTCACAGACTTAGTGGAAAAATAGTCCTCCCATACATATTTCTTAGCTGCGGTGTTACAGTAGTATCCGAAACGCAGTCTGTCCTCAACCCTTTTCAATTCTCTCAGCTTGTGCTTCAGTTCATCAACATCCATAAGTCTGCTCCTCTATGTCAGTTAGTAGTTATTTCTTAATCATCAGCTCAGGATTATCTACCCACATTGCGAAGTATGGATATTCTGCATCCTTTTCCTTGAGATACAGCAGGAAGGGCTTATCAAATATCAGGTTTCTTCTTATTGTAGGTGCACTTCCGCACATCAAAATCTTTGCCTCAGACTTAAGTACTGCACCCTTTTCATCCAAGGAGAAGACTATATTTTGTATTGCCTTTTCAATTACATAATCCTCAAAGCCACTGTTCAGTACAGCCTTATCCTCAAGCTCAGTGAAGCTGTGCTCTATATTTAATTTCAATTTGGGTATTTTAAGAATTTCTGAATCCCTCAAAGAGGTTACCTCTCCATTTTCTACCCGTTCCTCCACTGCATTTATAGTTTCCAGCAGGGTTTTACCATGCTTCACCTTGGCTAGCATAATTTCATCCTTTTCTGAAGTGGATTTAAGTCTTGCGATGAATTCTCCGGATTCCTGATAGTCAATTATATCTACCTGTTTTGATAAAGCCAGATGCTTCTTATTGTTTTCAAAGTCATCTATCCCGAAGGATTCCACTAGGGAATCTCCAAAGGCTAAAGGTATTTCTGATAATTCAAAGGAATGCTCAAACTGTAGGTTCTTGTATAAGAACGAGTAGGCGACTGCATCTACAGGCTCCAAGCCTTCTTCTCTCAAAAGAGGCGCTTCTCTACCAAACTTCTTCTTCAGTGCTTCATTGATTTTATTTATGATTCCGTCTTTGACAAAGCCGGCTTCTGCTACATAGCTGTCTTCTGATATATCCTCTTTTGTAGACAGTGATTTGTTCAGATAATCAACTGCTTCTATAGCATTTTCCAGTTTTATATCCTCTCCGATGACTTCATCCTTCAGTTCATTCCATGCAAGCTGGAAGGTGGAGCAGTAGAGTATATTCTTCCCGGGCTGAATGTCATATTCTATATACGGTGCCACTACAGTATTTGGGAGCTCACCTGAGTCAGTGCTGCCGGCAAGGATATCCTTCTCATACCCGGAATTGCTGCAGCCTATCATGGTTATCGTCAGTACTATTACGATTAAAATCTTGTTAAATGATTTGGACATAATATCCCTCCCTAAACACCTATTCTTCCATTTGACTGGATTTTTCCACACATAGTTCCACTTTTTTACTCCAAACTATATCTCGGTGTTCCAGCTATCATTTAACTAATACATTATTATTCAGCAATATTCATATTAACGCTGATTTTATCACCATAATCCAGTCCATATAATATCAACAATATCATTAGGAAAGGGGTTTCTATACATCTCAAATTCTACCACATTTTCTATTTCATTCATATGTAATCCTAAAAAAGCAGAGTAGAAAACGCTCTACTCTGCTCATAACTAATTTCTCTTATATGTTATTAGCTGCTTATCCTTTAGGCTGTCTTGGTTCAGATTCTCTTGTTCTTCCTCAGGAATTACTATTGTGTCAGGGTTTCCATCACTGATGTATCTCTTATCAGGGTTCTTATCAAAATATGCAAGATAATCGTACATGCCTACACCCCCTGTATTCATCTCACTGGCTCTGACTCTTGGAAGCTTAGTGGTGTCAAATTTCACATGGTTTGGTGCAGGTGCCGGGTTGCTGCCGACTCTCAGAATCACGCTGT
>JAQZBM010000150.1 GCA_029238945.1 Clostridia bacterium | reverse complement strand
CAAAGGTTATAGTAAACAATGAACTGGTTCCGGGAATACGCGGCGGAGTTTGCCAAGTGTCCAGTACACTTTATAATGCAGTACTGCTGTCAAATTTGAAGGTAATAGAGCGTAAAAATCATACCCTGCCTTCATCCTATGTAAGCTTAGGCAGAGATGCAACTATATCCGGAGACTATATAGATTTTAAATTTATGAACAATACCAACTATCCGATATATGTATATGGTGAGGTAAAGGGCAGCTGGGTGAAGTTCACCGTCTTCGGTAAAAATGAGCATCCCGGCAGATATGTAAAGATAAATAGTACAGTGGTAAAGAATATACCTCCGAAAATTGAGATTATAGAGGACCCTACTCTTCCTGTAGGCACAGAAATTGAGGAAAAGAAAGCTTATACAGGATATGTAGTAAAGACAGAGAGAGTGGTCTACGAAAATAACAAGCAGATTTTAAGAGAAGACTTAGGTACATCAACATATAGGGTAGTAAATGGAGTGAAGAGAGTTGGTACAAAGCCGGTTCCTGTTCCGGAGACGCCAAGCAGTACAACACAGGTGCCGCCCCAGACTCCTCCACCCACAGAACCTCCGGTAGCACAACCGACACAGCCGTCGACACCCACGACAAGCAATTAATAAACAAAAATAAAATTTATAGGGACTGCACTAAAGCAAAATTAGTGCAGTCCTTTTTTCATAGCCATTTGCAAAGCAAATCCGGCTAAAGGCGAAGGACTCGACGTCCTGAGCTTTTATTCGGCAGAAATATACATTATGTGACAAAAAGTATTGATTATTCCAGACAATATATTTAAAATTAATATGTGATATTAATTTTGGGGTGAAACTATGAATGAAATTTTATATGACAAAAATGTTAAATGTCCTATATGCAACAATAGCTTTTCAAGTAAAAAAGTAAGAGTGTCAGCCTGTGTGGTAGATAGAAGGGATGAGGATTTCTGCATACATTATAAAGATTTCAATCCGGTGTACTATGAGATATTTGTGTGTCCTCACTGCGGCTATGCAGCATCTGAAAATTCCTTTGACAATTTAAGCTTGGTTGAACTGAATAGAATAAAAGAAATGCTGTCCGGTAAAATCGTAGGAAGAAGCTTTTGCGATGAGAGAGGAATAAATGATGCTATAGACAGCTTCAAGCTTGCACTTTTTATAGCAGATACTCGGGGAGCAAAGAAAAGCATGATAGCAGGCATATGTCTTAAAATTGCATGGTTGTACAGAGAGCTGAAGGATGAAAAGGAAATGGTGTTTCTTAAGTATGCTCTGGACAACTACGGAATTGCATATGATAAAGAAGAAATGCCGCTAGGAAATCTTGATGAGATTTCAGTGCAATATCTTCTGGGCGAGCTGTCCAGAAGAATTGGCAAGCTTAATGATGCAGTTTTCTGGTTCAATAAGGCTGTAAATAATCCGCTGAGAGTAAATAATCCTAGAATAGAAAAGATGACAAGAGAACAGTGGACTGCTGTAAAACAAATGAGTAAAAAAGATTGATAATTTATATACAATAGAAACTTTATAAGCCTTCTTTCGTTATAAGTGTATAAGAAAGGAGGTTTTATTTTGAAAAGGATTGGAATATTTATGATACTGGCAGGTTTATTATGCGTATTGGCATTTGTTCTCTATATGATTATTTTAGAGCCTGAGATTCCACTTCTTATAAAGTTCGGTATTTCGGCGGCAATAATTGGCCTGATAATAGTGATAGCTTCACTGGTATATGAACGTTCAAATAAAAAAAATAGGAGTGATGAGGATGATCTTAGTAAATATTGATCACATTCCCGGCATGAAGGTAGAAAAGGTAATGGGAATAGCAAAGGGAAGTACAGTACATTCAAAACACATAGGAAAGGATATAATGGCAGGCCTTAAGACTCTGGTTGGCGGAGAAATCGATGAATATACGCAAATGCTGGATGAGGCAAGAAAGGTAGCTATATCAAGAATGGTTAAGGATGCTGAAGAGCAAGGTGCCAATGCAGTATTGAACATAAGATTTTCTTCTGCTTCGGTAATGCAAAGTGCGGCAGAGATTATGGCCTTTGGAACTGCTGTATATGTAACAGAGGAGAAATAACTGTATACAAAGTGGTATCCATACTTTGTCTTTAATCAAAGCTTTATTTTCATTCTGAACTGCTTACTATATATAACGTGATAAATATATTGCATCTGCACATGCAGAACGACCTCCGTGTCATTCTGAGCGTTAGCGAAGAATCTTAACAGGTAGCTGTGAAAAGATCCTTCACTGCGTTCAGGATGACTATGGTGAGTCTTTCATCGAAAAGATGAATAGCATAGTGTAGAATCTTTAGTGCGTTATATATAGTAAGCAGTTTTTTTTTGCCGCAAAAACTGAAACAAATTTACACAAAATGTGAAGAAATATTAATATATATTTCAAGATTAATTGATTGAATAGTTAGACAATTTAAAATAAAATTAAAATATAAATAAATACATTGACATTTATGTCAAATCAAGTAAACTTAGTAAATGTAAAAAAGTAATAATTTGGTACTGGGATTAATAAGCATTTACCAGCAAATAAGGAGGAGTATCTATGAGCGCAATAAAAAATAAGCTTCCTGAGGTTGTCAGCAATGTATCTAAAGTAATTATAGGCAAGAAGGATGTAACTGAGAAAATCCTGATAGCATTGCTTAGCAATGGTCATGTATTGATTGAGGACGTACCCGGAGTCGGAAAGACAACACTTGTAAATGCCGTTGCTAAATCAATAGGCTGCAGCTTCAAAAGGATTCAGTTCACACCGGACTTGGTGCCTTCAGATATAACAGGCCTGACAGTATATAACATGAAAAAGGGAGAGTTTGAGTACAAAGAAGGACCTATTGTATCAAATATCATACTGGCTGATGAAATTAACAGAAGCTCACCAAAGACTCAGTCCAGTCTGCTGGAGGCAATGCAGGAAAGACAGATAACTGTTGACGGCAGCACCTATATGCTTCCTAAGCCTTTTATGGTGCTGGCTACACAGAACCCCATAGAATATGAGGGTACATTCCCACTTCCGGAGGCTCAACTGGATAGATTTACATTAAGGATAAGCATGGGTTATCCTAATTTCAGTGAAGAAAAGAAAATACTTATGACATATAAGGAAGAAGACCCCTTAAGCAAGCTGCAGGCTGTTGCTTCAGAAGAAGATATAGCAGTAATGCAGCAAGAGGTGGAAAAGGTCTTTGTTGATGACAGTATACAGGACTATATCATACAGATAGTTCAGCTGACAAGAAACCATAGCGATATATACCTCGGATGCAGTCCCAGAGCTTCACTTGCTTTGTTTAACGCCAGCAGGGCTCTGGCTTACATCAGAGGAAGAGAATATGTTATACCCGATGATGTAAAAGAGCTGGTATATGCAACCCTGGCCCATAGGCTGATTATTAAATCAGAAGCCAGAATTCAAGGCAAAGAAGAAAATTCCGTACTGACAGAAATAGTTAAGTCTGTCCGTGTACCAGTGGTGAAGATAAATGCTTAAGGTAAACAAGCTGCCTTTTGTCCTGCTGGCAGTACTGTTTGTAACTGCACTGTTTGTGGGCGGTGTATTCATATACAGCTTGGTAACAGCTCTTTTATCCATTATTGTATTATCTTATTTAAACGGAAGAAGCTTCTATAAAAGCATAGTAAACATACTTTGGAAAAACAGCAGCAGAGTGCAGGTAGGGGAGAGAGTCAAGATTGACTTAGAATTCTATAACTCAGGCATTTTTCCTATTCCATACCTGAAGATAGCAGCACACCTGACCAAAAGACTTACCGGACAAGAGGAAAGAGAAAAGGTCTATTCTATAATGCCTGCATCAAAGACCATGATTAGCAATGAATTCGTATGCAAGAACAAGGGCATCTATCAAATAGGCCATGCAGAAGTGGAATTCGGCGATGCTATGGGAATATTCAGGTGGAAGAAAAGCTTTAAGAATGACGTTACCCTTTACGTTTATCCAAGAGTCCATGACTTAAAGGGCTTATCAATGCCTTACAGGCAGAACTTTGGTACCGTACCTGTAAATCACAGCGCTTATGAGGATTATACCAGTGTGCGAGATATCAGGAAATATGCAGTAGGAGACAGTCTGAAGAAGGTGCATTGGAAGGTGACTGCCCATAAGGGAGAGTTTTATGTGAAGAACCTGGAGCTGAATGCAACTGCTGACTTGAATGTGTTTTGGGATCTTTATCATAAAAGCTATGAGGGCGAATTCGCAGATGAGATTGAGGAAATTGGTGCTGAATGTGCAGCTTCTATAATAAGATATGCTTTGAATAACCAAATGGCTGTAAGTCTTTATGCTAAGGACAAAAAGTCGGTTAAGCTTTTCGGAACGGGCATCGGAAGGTTTCCTGAGTTCTTGGACCAGATAACAAAATCTGAGGTAACCGGTGAAACACCTATCTGGGATCTTGTAAAGAGAGAGGCGCAAAAGCTTAATCTTGGCGCTACTGCAGTTATAATTACTCCCCACATTGATGATACAGCCTTAGATATACTTTTCAGCTTTAAAGCAAAGGGCATCGAATTTGCAGTTATCTATTTATGCAAAAATAAGGAACTGATAAATCCTGATGTAGAGGCTTTAAAGCACAGAGGCATAATGGTTAATACTATATCCCTGTCAGATGATGTAAGGCTTGCGTTGGGAGGTAGTTAGGATGAGAAAGAAATTATTTGAGCTTATTTTCTTCATAATTCTTATTACTATAATGGTAATGAGTCTGAATATGGCTATATTGGACTCTACAGGAATGGAAATTAAGCCTTTTACATTATTGAAGTATACCTTCCTGATAGTAGCTGCGATAGCTGTACTGCTGAGTTACCGTATAGCTCTTGCGGGTGCGGGAGTACTAACCGCTGCCGCAGGTATATATGCCTATGCAAGACATATTGTGATTCCTGCTAAGGTTTTCAGCTATATAGCAGAATTCTTTACATGGCTTCCGCAGTATATAGTCGGATATGCTTCCTTTGAACTGAAATACTCTGTGATTTTCTCCGCACTATATATAATACTTGTTACGTTGATTATCTGTCTGATGGTTTTCAACAGAAAGGGCTATGGCCTTCTAATCCTCCTTGGTACAGCAGCCTTTGCTTTTTTCTGGTTCATATATGTATCCAAGGCAAGACTATATATGTTCTATTATCTGTCTGCTGCATTAGTGCTTTATTCATATAATGTATTTGATAGAAAAAGAATGGAATGGGTGAAAAGCGAAAGCAGTATAGACAAATATATAGAATTCAAATGGATTTTAAACTCATTTATCATAGTCTTCATATCCATTGCAATTTCACAATTCGCTGTACTGGATATAAAGCCGGTGCAGTGGAACTGGCTCAATGAGAAGGCTATACAGGTTTTCCCATTCATCGAAGGCTGGAGAAACGACAACCTGGAGGGCAACGGCTTCAGCTTCAGCTCGCGCTATGACATAAGCAGGGCAGGCTATGATACTGCAAGGCTTGGCGGTCCGGTGAATCTCAATGAAAGCATAATGCTTACCCTGGAGACTAATGCCGTAGATAACATATACCTAAAGGGCAGAGTGAAGGACTTCTACACCGGCAGCAGCTGGAGAAAGAATAAAAAGAGTGATGTCTTGTATAACTCTGAATCAGAGATAGCGCTGCCCTTTGGCAGTGATATAAGAACCTATCAGAGGCAAATAAGAATTACTCATCAAAAGCTCATAACTTCAACGATATTTGCTCCTAATACCTTGAACAGAGTAGACATAGGCTCCAGGAAGTACCACTATGACGAGGACGGGGAAGCATATGTTGATAGAATGATTAGCAAAAAAGACCAATATACCGTAACAAGCAGAATACCGTATATAAACGTTAATAAGCTAAGACAGATAGAGACTGCCGGCTTGGTATCTGATGACTATAAGCAGCTGCCGGACAATATTTCTGACAGAGTGAAGCAGCTTTCCTTGTCAATCACCGACAAATATGACAACGACTATGATAAGGCAAAGGCAATAGAGCAGTATCTCAGAGAAAACTTCAAATATACCCTGAGTCCTTCTGAGATACCCAAGAATGCAGAATTTGTAGACTATTTCTTATTTGAAGGCAAGGAGGGTTACTGCACATATTTCGCAACATCTATGGCGGTAATGCTCAGAGCTTCAGGAATACCCGGCAGATATGTGGAGGGCTTCCTGGCCGAGTATGACAACTCCTTCGTAAGAAATGTACCGGGCACCAACGCCCATGCATGGGTTGAGGTAAATTTCGGACCCTATGGCTGGATAACCTTTGAGGCTACCCCTGCGTATCCTCTTCAAGGCTTTGCTGCCCAAGGAGAAGTGGCAACTGCTCCCATACCGGAGCCTACACCAAGCGATCCTGCCGTTCCGCAAGCACCCGTGGAGCAGACAACAAGAGACAGGAATCTTGAGATGGAGGATGAGGAAGGAACAGACACTGATTTACAAGCAAAAAAAGAAATTTCTTTGACAACAAGAATAATTTTGGCTTTATTTGCCATATTAATGTTAAGAGTCTTATATCTACTGCTGAAAACCTTGTATCTGGAGTTGAGAATCAGAGAAGCATCAGGCAGACACTACGCTGTCAGGTCCTTTGAAAGCATTTTGAGATACCTTAAGAAGATAGGCATCAGAATGGATAAAGAAGAGACCATGCGGGAGTTCTGGTTCAAGGTTAAATATGCACTGGATGAGGAATACAAAGACGGCGATGAGATAAT
>JAQZBM010000149.1 GCA_029238945.1 Clostridia bacterium | reverse complement strand
ATATGAGCAAAGTAACGGTTCATTTTATAGGGTGGAAGCAGAAATTGAGAGCAGCAAGGCAAAGGACTTCACTATAGGACAGAAGCTGAAGGGTATAGTGAAACAAACCTATGTCATAGAAGGACACAATAAGGTTTCAAAATCAGCAGTGGTTACATATGAAGGCTATGAACCAGGCAGCAAAGGAAATGTATATTTGCTGGAGGCAGTTGAAGGGGTGTTGGGCAAGGAATTAAGAGCTAAGGAGGTACCTGTTGAGGTTTTAGCTGAGGGTGATAACGAGGTTATTGTTTCCGGGTTGGAGTACTATGAAAAGCCCAGTGTAATATTGAACCTCTCCTATAAGATAAGAGACGGAGTGAAGGTGTTCCTATGGCAATGAGAAAGCATATTCTAACAGCGATATTTGTTGTTTTACTGGCAGTCAGCTATTTCTATATAACAAACAGATATAATATAAAGGCTGTGGAGTATGACTTTGAGGGGCAGCTTTCAAAGACTGATATTGAAGCTATAAGTAAATCCCTCAAAAATCTGCCCGGCAGCCAAGAGAATAAGGACATCTCTTTTATCATAAACTTTGCAGACAGATACAGAGGCAGCAAGCTGATAATGACCACGGGCATGGACTATATGGCTAAGGATATCCCTATAGCAGCGGGCCGCTTCTTAATCAGTGGAGAGGTTCCGGAGGCTGTGCTGGGGGATGTGGCTGCTGATAAATTCTTTCGGAACAGCAATGCAGTAGGAGCCGGCTTATCGATTTATGGAAAAGAATACAAGGTTGTAGGCGTTATAAAAAACAGCGATGAGATATTTATAAGCTACGATGAAAACAGTAAAGTAGAGTGGAGCAAGAAAAGCATCAAGTTTATTGTTAAGGATATCAAAGGTATATACCTTGATATTGAACTGTTGGAGGGAATGCTTAAGTCCCTGGGACTGGATGCAGCATCACCTGTTGTGTATAAGCAGGAGGCTTATGGGTATGTAAATATCATATTAATCCTGGTGATATATATTTTATCCTCAGTAATAAGAAGACAATGGAGAAAGACAGATAGACAGGGGAGAGAAATATATTCAGATTACAAAATGCAAAGCAGGACTACAGAGCTGCATAAGTATATTATCAGGAGCAGAAGGAAAATTGCTTCCTATATCCTGAAGTTATTGAAAATAGCGGCATTGCTGGCGTTAATCATAATGTGCGTAAAATTGCTGCAAATACCGCCTAGGCTGATACCTGCCAATCTATTTGCACCTTCCAGCTATATTGAGGTGGTTAGGATGAATCTAAGGAGCTATACCGACAGATTGGAGAATGGCATCTCCGGCATTCTGATGGAGACTCATATGATAAACCTTGTGCTTATGGCATATCTGGTAATGGCGTTTATAGTAAATAGGAGAGCTTCAATCCTTAAAGACTGAGGCTCTCTTACGTCTAGAAGCAAATAAAATTGTCTATTCTTCTTATATCTACACCAAAGTAGACCCATCTGCGTCCAGTCCATCTAAATCCGGCTACTGAGTTGCGGCCTACGAATGTGAGCCAAGCCCAGAAACGGCGTCCGTTGGTGAGTCGGATAAATACAAAACGGAATAAGCATGGTCTGATTGCACCGGGATCAACTGCAAAGATTCCTACACCCTGTGCCTGGGTAAATTGCGGGATTATACTGGGTGGAGGTCCTGGCGGGAACTGTGCCTGGGGTCCTCCGAAGGGTGGCCCGAAGCCAGGTCCTTGAACCGGTCCTCCGAAGGGCGGTCCAAAAGGTGGTCCACCGTCTGGACCTTGAAATCCGGGAGGTTGGAATCCATCAGGTGAACGGAAATCTTCGTCATCTTCTTCAAACTGATTCATATAAGGACAATAGAATGGCCATTTAGGCATTTACATCACTCCTTGCAACATGCTAATAGCATTATATGAAGCAGGTGCATAAAATGACGGTTGTATCAGTAAAATTTTTATTTGAATTCATAATGCAAAATTGTTTTGATATATTTGGAAAATAAGGCTGACATTATCGCCGGATGAGAAGGAATTAGACTTTGAAACGGAGAAAATTAATGTAAACAACGGAGAAAACGCTGTCACTGCTGAAATTATAGATATTAGGAGGGGTATGATTTGTTAAAGGAGTATGAGATTAAATACGTAGGTCTTGATAACGGAGAGAAACTGGCTTATAGGGAAGCGGGAGAGGGTAAAAATGTGCTGCTGCTTATACATGGGAATATGTCATCAGGAATGCATTATCTGCCTATACTTGAGAGACTGCCAAAGGATTTTAAGGCATAT
The DNA here is from genome assembly GCA_029238945.1 of Clostridia bacterium. Taxonomy (GTDB): domain Bacteria; phylum Bacillota; class Clostridia; order Lutisporales; family Lutisporaceae; genus GWB2-37-7. The sequence continues at coordinate 4,520 of JAQZBM010000149.1, read as the reverse complement.
GCTCTGGATCTTAGGGGCTTCGGTGAAAGCAGCTACAACAGCCGCTTTGACAGCCTAAAAGACCTTTCTGAGGATGTTTACGATTTTACCACAAAGCTGGGGCTGAAGGGCTTCACTATGGTAGGCTGGTCAACAGGCGGAGGCATAGCAATGCAGTTCGCAGCTGACCATGCAGGCGTTGCTGACAGACTTGTACTTATCGACTCGGCATCCTACATGGGCTATCCCATATTCAAGAAGGATGAGAACGGGAAGATGAAGCTTGGGGAGGTATATCAAAGCAAGGAAGAAATGTCTTTGGACCCTGTACAGGTAGCCCCTGCTGCTGCGGCAATGCAGAAGAAGGATTTTGCCTTTATGAACTGGATATGGGACGCCACCATATACACAAACAAAAAGCCGGAAGCAGAATACAACAATCTCTATATAAACGAAACCTTGAAGCAGAGAAATCTTATAGATGTTGACTGGTCTTTGGCATGCTTCAATATGTCTCATATGCATAACGGCTACACACAAGGCAGCGGACTGATAGACAAGATAGACATACCTGTGCTTAGCTTCTGGGGAAATAAGGATATAATAGTCCGGGAAGAAATGGTCACATCTACTGTAAAGGCAATTGGTGAGAATGCAAAATACGTAGTGTTGGAAGACAGCGGACATTCACCTCTTGTAGACTGTCCGGATAGACTCATAAGTGAAATTACGGATTTCGTAAGAGGGGTGTAACAATACCAAAATGGATAGTGTCACATTTGTGCAACGGTGTTGCAATACTGTTGCATAATTACTGGAGGGCTTGAGATAACTGGGATTAAGAAGGCTGGGTTTTATTAATAACCCAGCCTTCTTAAATATTCATCTGCATCCTGCTCACAAGTGAAGTATGCAAAAGTAATTGCATCAACATCCTTTGCTGCCATGGAAATATAATCTTTCACAACTACATTGGATGTTATTATGGCACATACTGCGAAGCCATGTGGAACCATATTTTTCAGGTTTCTGCTAATGTCTTCGAAGCTTACACTGGTATTCACCATATACTCTGTCATGTCACAGAGCTTTGCCCATTCTCCTTTGCCAAGATAAGGAACTATATAATTTACGTATTCCTTATCCAGTCGGTTTGAGTCGTCGCAGGTAAATAAGCCCGCCAACTTCTCGTGCACAACTCTCCGTTCCTTATCTACAATCATTTCAAAGGAACCAAGCTTATCTCTCATATACATATTTATTCCCCTTCGGTTAAATGAAAAAATTAAATGTTATACTCATAGATGTCTGAAAACTCAATCATAATTCTCTCTATATTATTCACCATGCTCTTTTCCGAAAGCTCTTTGCTGTCGCCCAGCAATTTGATTATCGGAAGCTCTATGATTATTTCACACCCCCCTGCATATTCTGAATTTATGTAAATGTTTCCTTTATGCATTTCCACTAAGGATTTTACCAGAGACAGACCTATTCCACTGCCTTCATGATGTCTTGTAAGGGATCTGTCCAACTGAGAGAACCTTTCAAATACTGTTTGCTGCTTCTCTATAGGTATTCCTATACCTGTATCCTTAACGGAAATTATCAGCTTTTCATCATCAGAGGTTAGGGTTACTGATATTTTACCGGAAGGTTCAGTGAACTTAATTGAATTTGACAGCAGGTTTAAGATTATTCTCTCAATTTTGTCTGGATCACATGCTAAAGTCACATTTTCAACATTGGAGCTGAAGTCCAAAGACAGCCCCTTGCTTATTGCGTAATCACTAATGGACATAGTGATGTTGTTAATTATTTGCACGATGTTTGCATTTACAAGGCTCAGCTTGAAGCTGCCATTGTCTATTTTAGTAACATCGATTAGATTATCAATTAATCTGATTAATCTATAGGAGTTTTGCTTCATCATGTTAATATGCCTATTCATATTGCTGCTGTTTGGAGTAGCATACTGCTTGGCATACATATTCAGCATCTGTAATGAACAGAAAATAATATTGATAGGTGTTCTTAGCTCATGAGAGATGTTTGCCAAAAACTCAGTTTTCAGCTTATCATATTCCATGATTTTATTTATAAGCCTCGTCTTGTGCTCGATATTTTTTTGAAGCTCCACGGCTTCTAATCTCTCGGTGTTATCCCTTATCAGCACCATCGTATATAGATTATCATCGTATTGAATTATACTTGTGGATGTTTCTACCTCGATTATTTTACCATCAGATTTGCGGATAAAGCTTTCTACAGTTAGCGGCTTATATCCATGCCTCAATATATGCCTTTTCTGCTCCTCCATCTTAGCAATTTTATCTTCATCAAAATAGAATATATCAGTGAAAAGCCTGCCAATGATTTCATTCTCATCAGAAATTCCTAAGATTCTTGCAGTCTCTGAATTTGCATATATTATCATATTGTTTTGAGGATTGGTAATTATTGCTGTGCATGGAAGGTTGTCTATCAGAAACCTATACTTGCTCGTACTGTATCTCAAAAGCTCGTTGGCCTGCATAAGTTGTTCGTTTTTTTCTTCGACTAGTGATTCCAATTTAGAATTTGTCATAGATATGATTTTTTCATCTCTTCTTAGTTTCAGATTTGCCAAGCTTATTTCCGCTATCATCTCTGCGAACTTTTCAGTGAAGTTGGCTGCATAAAGAGCTTTGTTTATAGTCATAACCGGAATTTTATTGAGTGCTTCGAAGAAACGGTCACTATCGAAGTCATACTGATTTATATGATTAAGAAATAACTCTAAATCAGGTTCTTCGATGAAGAACTGACCTATAGTTATTATTCCAATAGGCTTACCTTCTACTATAATAGGACTTCCGATATTTGTTATTCCGTATGGACAGCTGTGAACCACATAACAGTTCCCTTTGATGACTCTGTTTATAAGATTGCGACTTGTGTTGCTGCAAATTGATCCGGTTTCAGAATTTTCCTTATAAAAGTTTAAGCAAAGCTCTTGCCATCCTGAATCTGTAAGCTTCTCTCCCTGAAGATTAAATATGGCTGAAGGAAGACCGGACATTTTATATAAATCGTCTAGCATTGCTTGGAGTCTTGGGACGTCAATCAGTTCTTTTAATATTAACTCCAATATATATCCCCCCCTATGTGGCACTGTGGCACCACAAAATACAGCAAAAATTGACAATTCTATTATACAACAGTATGGTAAAATTTACAATTAAAGAATGAAATGGAATATTATTCTGTGGAAGATAATTAAATATTACTAATATTCCTTTTTTAATAGAGCTTCTCATTAAAAAAGACAGTAGGCTAGTGCCTGCTGTCTCCATTACTTACTAAATTCTAAATTTGTTTATTTCCTTACTTAAGGTTTCAGCCATTTGGGATAATTCGGTTGCTGCCTTGCCAATCATCTCTATGGATGCCAGCTGCTGCTGTCCGGATGCTGATAGCTCTTCTGTACTGGCAGCGGCTTCTTGTGCAGTTGCGGCCATGTTTTCAGTCTTTGCTTGTATATCTTGAGCAATTGTGTTTATACCGTCTAGAACATGAGCCACATCCTGTACGCGCTTTACAATGCCGTCAACTGAGACCTTGATATCAGCAAAGGCATCTTTTGTAATGTTAACGGATTGCTTTTGCTTTTCTGCAATGATGCGTGCCTTTTCCATGTTCTTTGAAGCGGTTTCACCCTTTTTGACAGTTTCATCTATTATCATTTTTATCTTATTGGCTGCAGTTGAGGAGCCTTCAGCCAGTTTCCTTATCTCATCTGATACAACGGCAAAGCCCCTTCCGGCCTCTCCGGCTCTAGCTGCTTCAATTGCTGCGTTTAGAGCAAGCAGGTTGGTTTCTGTTGCTATGGAGGTTATAAGCTCTGTAATGCTGCCTACCTCTTTGATAGAATTGCTTAGTTCATCAATTGAGTGATTGACATTATAAGTCACAGCTATGCTTTCTTCCATTTCCTCGGTAGTTGAATTAACAGCCTTTTCTCCAGTCTCAACAGTTGTTATTGATCTTTCTGCTTCAACTGCACTTTCTGACATAGTAATATTGACTTCTTGGAGAGTTCTTGCCATATCGGAAATTTCTGAGCTTATTTCACCGATTATGCTTGCTTGACTATTGTTGCCATCTGCAATTTCATTAATTGTTATTACCATCTGTTCGTTGGATTTTGTATTTTCCTCAGTAGTTGCTGTGAGCTCTTCGGAATGGGCAGTAAGGCCGTTGGATATAGTCATTGTATTGGTTACCAGATCCTTAAGTGCTGCTCTCATATTGTATAGAGCTTTCGTTATTTTGCCTATTTCATCCTTGTGCTTAGCAAGCTTATCGAAGGAGGCATCGTTTACCAAATCCAGATTTGATGTCTTATCAATAAGCTTAACTAATAATGCGATAGGAGTGGTAATTGATTTGGTAATCATTATTCCTGCAAAAGTACATAAAACAATTAAAGCTCATATGAAGATAAGCATTAGCTTTACCTGAGCCGCCTGAGCCGCTTCGCTAGCCAGTTTAGTGGCCTC
>JAQZBM010000148.1 GCA_029238945.1 Clostridia bacterium | reverse complement strand
TGATCCAATAGAATTCCTGTTATCCCCATTAAGATAATTCCCAGAAAAATTATATCGCTTCTCAAATAATGACTTGCATCCAGTACCATCCAGCCTATACCGGATCTGGCTGCAACCATTTCTGCGGATACCAGAGTAGTATAAGCGACGCCTAAAGCTGTACGAAGACCTATAAATATGTCAGGCAAACATGCCGGAAAAATTACATTGATAAAAACCTGTTGCTTGTTTGCTCCTATTGTATAAGCACTGTTTATATAATCTTCCTTAATCTTTATAACCGCCGATACGCAAGAAATATAAATTGGTGCGAAGCAAGCCAGGAATAAGAGCGCAATCTTAGATTCATTTTCAATTCCCAGCCATAAAACCAAAAGTGTGTAGTATGCCAGTGGTGGAAGTGGACGATAAAATTCTATTATAGGCTCAAAAACTGCTCTGATTTTTGAATTATAGCCGCTTGCAAGTCCTAATGGCACTGCAATTACAGCAGCAGTGAAGAAAGCAATGATAAGTCTTTCCATACTTGCTCCTAAATGCTGCAGTAATGTAAAGTTCTTATATCCATTTTGCATAATGTCAACAAAAGCGGTCACTACTGACTGCGGGGATGGTATCAATTTTGGATCAACCCATCCAAACGAAGCTGCTATAAACCATATGATTAATATAGTAAGTACTGTTCCAACAGTTAATGTTTTTTCATGTATATTTTTATTTCTTTTATCCACTATCACACCTCTTTTCCTGTTAAGTCCAACACAAAATTACATAACACTTTTGTTAAAATTATATCAAGTATACGTTAATTATAATACATCCTTGAATACTTTAGTGCTAAGATAGTCTTATCCACCATAAGAAACTCTTATATCGGATATCTCGCAATTAACTTCTTATATGTAAATTGTTAACAAGAATTATATAGTTAAGGGAGAAATAACTAATTTGAGTGGTTGAAAAGGTTTTTATGTAAATATAGCCCGGGAAATAAATTCTCTTTACGGCTTCTCATGTTTATTCGCATAAAACAAAGATAATGTTTAGGGAGCTACGCCCATTTCAAGACTTCAAAAGAAAAAGCACCGGATACAGTATTTATCTGTGTCCGGTGCTTTGCTTTTCAGCGACTAGATAATAGTGATATTTTCTGCTTGAGGTCCTTTAGGTCCGTTTGCTACGTCATAAGAAACCTGTTGACCCTCTTGAAGTGATTTGTAGCCTTCTGCTTTTATTTGAGAGAAGTGTGCAAAAACGTCTACTCCATCTTCTCCTGTAATAAAGCCATATCCTTTTTCTCCATTAAACCATTTAACTGTACCTTTCATTTGTTGTTACCTCCAAAAACTTATTACTTGAATTCTTTAATAGAATACAGTGAGATTTTGATTATATATATTATTTTTTATCATTATGAAAATAATATGTGTCATATTTCTTACTGTATATTTCCAGTTTAACACTATTTTACTAACATTCCAACTTAATTAATGTCAATTTTTAAATTTTCTCTTGCAGGTAAGACATCCACCAGCTTAATACCTTCTTTTGTAAAGTCATAAATGAAATATATATTTTCTGTTATTCCGGGTGCTCCGCCTCTCATATAAAGGCTGGCAACCAGTTCCTCATTTCCGTCACCGTTATAGTCAAGGAACTTGTATCGGGGCATAGCTGCAAAAAATTCATAATCCTCTTTGCCGATAAATTTTTCTCCCGCCAGTTGCAGAGATTTTAAGTAATCATCAAGATTACTGATTTCATCCTGCGTAAGCTTTATTTTAAGCTCCTTGCCCAATTCTTTAATCTCCAAGGTTAAAATTCCATTGTCATAAGCCTTAACCTTTATTACACTACTCAGCATTTTGGCTATATTCCATATTTCCTTCAATTCCTTACCATCATATTCATAGCAGGAAAGCCATGATGTTGAGCCATACTTATTTGTATGAGAATATGTCGAGCCTACCAGAAGGAGGCTTTTTCTATCCTCTGGGTTTTCCTTTATATACAATTGATTTATAATCTGATTGCTTGCTATCAAGCTCTCAATCCAGTCTTCCTCGATATATGATAATACGGTAACAGCTTTATCCTTTACCTGTAATCGAATATGTCCGTCATAATACAGTAAAACCTTATCTGCCTCAGTCTCTTGATATAGGTTGATAAAGCTCCGGCCTAAGATATCTTTTTCAAAGGAGTAATATGTTATTTGCCCGTCAATTTCCTTCAGTACATATCTATCCCACAAAACACTGCTCCACCCTGTTATTCTGTACACTTGCTGCTCGTTTTCAAACCAAAAATATCCTTCTTTTGAGTTCAAATTAATATTCTGGTAGCCTTTGAAGCTTAGCACCACATCAGAATTCTTCCCTGCATCCTGTTGTCCTTCCTCAAGGCTATAGTTCTTTAACTCCGCCAGTAATCTTTCGGTAAAAGCTTCAGTGGCAGGATAATAGCTGCCGCCTGTTTGTTTTATTCTTAATTCCGGTGCCTCTTGAGAAATCAGTTTTCCTAAATCCGTACTGAGAGCTTCCTCTTTTGATGCTGCTTGTATTTTAAGAGGGCTGTCCTCCTTGTTTATGGATACGATATAGCCGCTTATTACTACAGTAAAAACTATGATTATTGCTATGTATATTTTTCTGTTCAAAATAACACTCCCTTTCCGCAATTAATCAACTTCCTGAGCTCTCATATCTTTTCATACCCTTTGTCCAGATGAAATATGAAACAAATACACCTCCTATGCTAATCAAGCATGTTAATATAATTCCGTTCCAGATTGTCTCTCTGCCTAAAAAATACGCTCCCGGAAAATATCCGGTGAAAGCAAAGGGAACTATAAAGGTCAGAAGAAATCTTATTGCTTTGGGGTAAATATTAATAGGATACTTTACAAATCCCGCTAATTGATATGTCATAAACAGATAAGACTGGCCAAATTTAATCCAGAATGCTATGCTTGCTACCGCAAGCTTTATAGCGGTATATATTAAGCTTCCGGCTATAATTATGGATATAAGCAGCACAACCTCCACAAATCCAAAGCTTAAATTTAATTTTGCATAAGCTGTTGCAAAAAGCGCTGTTCCTATTATTATCTCTCCAAAGCCGTCGGGCTGAAATCTCTCAGCTATCAGCTGAAACAACGGATTCAGCGGCCTTACCAGGTATTTGTCGAACTTGCCTTCAACTATTATACTGCCGCTTAATATCCACAAATTATCTGTAAATACATGGTCTATTCCTCTCGGTATTTGGGCAAGCCCATAAATAAATAATACCTCATAGTAGTTCCATCCGTCCAGTTCAGGTATGCTGTTAAATATAAGCCCTATAAATACCACCCCCACAAATTGAACCAGCACGAAACCTACCAATCCCAATATAAAATCTGCTCTATATTCAATTAAGGTCTTAATATATTGCTTAACAAACTGCTTATATAATTTTATATATTTCCTCATTATATTAGCCCCCCAAAATAGTAAGCTGTTTTACCAATGTATTCCACAACAGCTTTGCTATAGCAGCCATAATAATTATCCACATCAGCTGAAGAACTATAGCCTGCACCAGCTCTGTGCCGGTTAATTTGCCTAAAAATATCATTGTAGGCGTATATATCAATGAGCTGAACGGCAACAGCCCTATGAATTTTTGAACTATATTGGGGAAAAACGCTATTGGAATCAAAGCCCCTGACAGCAATTGTATTATAGCCCCCATTATCTGAGTGAGCCCCCACATGTTTGTTATTTTGAAGGAAAGCAGTCCGAAAGCATAACTATAATAGAAATTAATAAGTATTCCCAGCGCAGTGCTGAGGAAATACAATAATATATTCGAAATACTAAGAGTTCCGCTGTATGAGTACAAGAGAATATTTATAAATATAAATGCAGCTATAAATATTACTAAGAAGTTATACATTACATTTCCCAAGGCCTGAAACATCATTCGTTTTTCATAGCTTACCGGCCTTACCAGATTGATTGCAATTGAGCCATCCTTTACTTCCCTTGATATATCGTAAGATATGTCAACAGAGGTCATCAGAGCTGTTAGAAAGGACATAAGTATGTATATTATCATCTCGTTTAATGAGAAGCCCTTGATTACCGCATCCGGTGAGTTTCCATAGATAGCCCTCCACAGATAATAGGTTACAGCCAGCATCATACTCTCTCCAAAAAGGAATATTATCACATTGGCTTTATACGACAGCTGTCTTTGAAACACATTAATTGCGAATGGGAGATAAGCCTTTAATTTATTCTTCTTCCCCACCTTCTACACCTCATTTTTATATATCTTCTTAACGATATCCTCAATGGTAGTCTCATTTATAGAAAAGTCTACAATATCGAAGCGTCCCATCAATTGCTTTGTTATTTCAGTAGTGGACGTATTATTCTTGTTAAACTTAATGATGAGCTTGCTGTCCTTTGCTTCAAGCTCTATGTACTCTTCGTCAAGCTTCTTGATAAATTCAGCCTCTTTCAAATCCACTTTCGTTTTGGTTTGTATCTCAATGCTTGCCATATATCCAAACCTTGACTTAATTTCTCTTAGTCCGCCGTCATAAAGTATTCTGCCGTTATCAATTATTATGATTCTATTGCATAATTCCTCTATATCAGTCAGGTCATGAGTAGTTAATATGAATGTCGTACCATAATTCTCATTCATTTTCTTGATAGCCTTCCTGACGTTGTCCTTCACCACAACATCAAGGCCTATTGTAGGCTCGTCCAAATACACAACCTTGGGATTATGAATAAGCGCTGCAGCCAAATCCCCTCTCATCCTTTGCCCCAGGGAAAGAGTTCTGACAGGGCTAAGCATGAAATCCTCCAGCTCCAGCACTTCATTTAGGAAGTCCATTCTTTCCTTATATTCCTTATCATCTACTTCATATATATCCTTCAGCAAGGTAAAGGTCTCAGATAAAGGCAGATCCCACCACAGCTGAGTTTTCTGACCGAAAACAACTCCGATGTCCTTGGCGTTCTTCTGCCTGTTTTCATAAGGAACAACTCCGTTGACTATAACTTTACCAACCGTAGGAGTAAGTATGCCTGTCATCATCTTTATAGTAGTAGATTTGCCTGCCCCGTTTGCTCCTATATATCCGACGATTTCTCCATCTTGTATGTTGAAGCTTATATCATCAACAGCAGTTTTAACAGTATATTCTGTTGAGAAAAATGATTTTATGGCACCCTTAAAGCCGGGGTATTTTTTATTCATCTTAAATTCTTTGCGCAGGTTCTTTACTTCTATCATATATTTCACCTTGCTTCCAACAATTTTCCATAATATACACTTCCATTTGAATAGTAGCAAGCGTATATTCTATTGTCAAATTATACTTTTTTTATACTTAATCTTTATAATATAAAAGCTTCATCCGCTGAGGCTTAGCAGATGAAGCTTTTGTTGTGAAACAACAAGGTTCCCGGGACCCATCAGCAATTTACATTGGCTTGATGGGTGGGGTTCTTATTTCAGATTCAGTGCTTGAAAATGCTTATCTTTACCTCAATGTGTTCGATAAACTGCCTATATTCTCTATAGTAACAACAACTTCATCTCCTGCTATTTATTTGGCGCTCCGTAAATAACGTCACATCACTCCATATATTTACATTATGGCATAATTTACATAAAAAATAATCCCTGATAATTTTTTCGCCGGACGAACTATATAATGTCATTATATAAAAATAAGGGGTGCGAATATGTGTATCAGAGAGTTTAAGAAAAGTATGAGTCTAATTATCAACTTTGTTACAAAGATGGATGAAGAGAAGCTGCCTAGCGACATCAAGAAGGCTATGGTTAAGGTTTATGCAAATACTCTCAGCATCAATCTTACTGACAGGATGGTTGACAGCATTACAGAAGCCGTTGCTGTATAGAATTATTTCCCGGCACAATAGCTAAGTGAGTGAATTATATATGTCTTGGATATTCAGCTTCTTATGACTAAGAACAGCGCTGACTAAGGTTAAGTACTCAGGCAGACCGTCCTGCGTCCATAGAAGCTTATCTCCCAATATGTCTTCACATATGGAGGATACGTCGAACCCCAATGACTCTAAGGAAAAATGCGCCTTCTCCGGATAAATGCAAGGAAGCTGTTTTTCTCTGGTACAGCGGCTGCAAACCAAGCATCTGCCGGCCAATAGCACAGACAAGCTCTTATCTCTATCCCCTATGCCTGTCAGCTTCTCATCTAAAACCATACGGGCTGCCAGGTATACCTCATTTGCGGCATATTCTGCGTTTTCTGTCTCAATTAATTCCTTTTGACTTCCCTCTAACTCATCAAATTTCAACTTGCTTCCGATAACATAAATATATTGAAAGCCTTCAAGCAGCTTCGAAGTCTGAAAGTCATAGGACGGACATGTCCAGATTTTGTCATAGTATTGGCACGCACTGCAGTAATCTATGAAGATTTCGGGACGGAAATATTCTCTTATATCATCTATTGTTCTTTCTTCAATATTGTGCCTTAATGGCATCCCGGTTTTCATTCTTCAGTCTCCTTCATAGCTTATGTAGGAATATATATACCACTATTTTTATCTTATATTATATCTTGCCATCATATACTCATCTGCATACTCTCCGTTTCTGACGGCAGCATATTTCCTTCTTCCTTCTATTTGAAAGCCAAAGGATTTATACAGCTTAACTGCCCTTTCATTTTCAACGAAAACTCCAAGCTCAAGCCTGACAAGCATAAGCCAGTTATCAGCTATATCTATCACTTTCTCAAATAGTGCACTTCCAATTCCTTTTCCCTGATAGCCGGCATGCACCATGATGCCAATGCTTGCCGAATGTCTT
>JAQZBM010000147.1 GCA_029238945.1 Clostridia bacterium | reverse complement strand
TAGAAGCTTTCTTCCTGTTTTGCTTTCAAATTCTTTTAGAGTTTGTACATCATCTTCATATAGTTCTTTTCCATCTACTAAAAATGCACCTGTATTGTATAATTTAACCATAACTATCCTTCCCTTCTCTGTTTAATCCCTGAACCAATTATTCTTGTACAGTTTTATTGTAAATGTTTTTATATTTGTTGTATAATTGCTTTATCGAATGGTTTATATTCCAAAATTTCATATAAAATCTTCAATTCAGGAGAATAAATACTATGACTGATCTAGATTGGCGCATTATAGTCACCTTGTACGAGCAAAAGAATATAACAGAAACCGCAGCCAAACTTTTTATGTCTCAGCCAACGCTAACAAAGCGTCTGCAGAAAATAGAAGATGAGCTTGGAATTACCCTTGCAGTGCGCAATAAAAAGGGAGTCAGCTTTACTGCCGAGGGAGAATATGCCGCCTCACAAGCTAAAAAAATAATCACCCTCTTAAACGATACAAGAGAAGGAATTTCTGTACTCTCTGAAAAAAACAAGCCATCAATTAAAATAGGTGCTACAAATGCCTTCAGTCGTTTTTTCCTTCCGGGTATATTGCAAAATTTTAAGAGCCTTGATACCAACATGGCTTTTGAAATCCATACTGATTACAGCAATAAAATAGCTAAAATGGTAGAACGCAGCGAGCTTGATGCCGGTTTTATTTTTGGAGATATCCCTTTTCAAGGAAACAAGTATCATTTAGGGGTAAATCATGGAATATTGGTATGCAGCAAGCCTTTCGCCTTAGAAGATTTGCCCGGCATGAGCAGAATTGACTATTCCAAGGACGCCTTTACCCAAAACCTAATTGATGCCTGGTGGCATGAGCATTTCACTGTACCTCCGAATATATCGATGATTGCAACTAATGGGGATACCTGCAGAGAAATGGTAGTTAACGGCCTTGGTTATGCTATTTTTACCGTAGAAGAATTTGTGGCAGATGATAGCAGGCTTTATAAAATCCCTATGACAAATTCAGACGGTTCCCCTTTTGTACGCAATATGTGGATGATTTATAGAAAAGACTATGAAAAGAATAAGGTACTGCAGAGTTTTGTAAATGGCATACAAACTGATAAAAATTGATTATGTAAGGGGATTGTAAAATTGATTTACAATCCCTTAAACTTTACTTTCTAATGTACACCGTTCCCTCCATAATGCGTCTAGCTGTTCTCTGAACCGCCACGCTAGGAAGCTCAATAACCTCGTCATTCTTTATAATCTCTGGACACATGGTCATTACCCCGCTTGGATGTCCGATGCGAACATTCTCTTCCCCTGGTTTTGGTGCTCCTACTACCTTCTGAATGATAGAACCTTCCAAGAATGCCGCAACTGCTATGGCACTTGCAGAAGTTAACGGACATGCTTTATGGCATTTAAATACAGATATAACTCTTGCACAAACCTCCATATTTTCTGCTTTTACGGTTTCACCCGAGATGTCAGTGAAGGTTTTAGGTGCTGTTATAAATCCAACCTTAGGCACAGCTGGGCTGTTGGCTTCAGCATCCTGTAGATTCTTCGCAAAGCCCATTATGCAGGCAGCTGTGCCTCTGATTTTCTCCAACAAATCACTAACTTCTTTGTTATTATTAATTTCCTCTGGAAGCTCTGTTCCATTAAGACCAAGGTCTTCTGCCCTAACAATAACCATAGGATTGGATACATCTAAGATAGTTACTTGGATTTTCAAGTAACCGTCTATCTCCAAAGTATCAATTACATTTCCTGTTGGCAGAAGTTTACCTGTCTTTGCTCCTCCTGGATTCATGAATTTAACTTTTAGTTCTGCTGCAGTTCCGTCTACACCCGCAATAGCACAGTCACCGTCCTGAGCAAAGGTTCCATTTTGAATTGGAACAGTAACATTAATATGTTTATTTGTATTTCGATTCAATAAGCTTACAGTTGTAATAGGCTCTACAATATCAACTAGTCCTTCTTCAACAGCAAAGGGTCCTACTGCTGCTGTCATATTTCCGCAATTTGATTTGTAATCAACTTGGCTTTTTCCAACAATAACTTGTCCAACCAAATATTCTACATCGACACCTGGCTCTTCACTTTTCCAAACAACTACAATCTTGTTATTAGAGGATACATTTCCACCTAAGCCATCAATCTGCTTTGGATCTGGATCTCCCATAACTTGAAGAAATATAGAATCCCATTCTTCACGATTCTCTGGCAAATCCTCTTTTAGAAACATGCAGCCTTTGCTTGTACCGCCACGCATAAATACAGTTTTAAATTTTCTCATCCTTAAAATCCCCCCTTTAAACAGTGCAGATTACTATTTGTTCATTTGATTTCTGTTATAGTTAATTAAACATCCAGATAATAATATCTCAATTTCATCATCTGTAAGAGAACCAACGCTTAAGGATATTTCCTTCATTTCATCCCCTACAATGTAACCTTTAATTTCTGGCTTTCTTTCTCTTATTGAGTTAACAACATCTGTAAGATAAATAAAATCCCCAGTTTTAAATTCCGGGTCTTCCTTCATTACAAGGGGGAGTATACCCCAGTTGATACAATTTGAACGATATCTCTTAGTAGCAAATTCTTTAACTATATTTGCAAATCCACCTAAAACCTTTTGACAGCTTGCTGCCTGTTCTCTAGCTGAACCGTCCCCTGGTTTAATAGAGTAGATAGTACTTCCAAGTAATGTGTTTTCCTTGCTGAAACCTTCAAATTTCCCCGCAAGCCTTTCATAAGTTGCTGCTAAAGCTGCATTGCATTCTTCTGGAGTCTTTCCTTCTAATCTTCTGTTTTCAGAAGCTCTTATCTCCTTTGAACGTCCTACATATGATGGGTCCTTTCTTGAAAGTGTAAATTCTGCAAGCTTATGAGGATTTGAACGATAGCTTGAAGTATCACCTGATGGAATAAGCTCGTCTGTTGTTGTTACTGGGTCTAATAATACAGAAGCTACTTGAAGAAGCATGTTATCAGTAATTGCCTCCATCTTTGGCCAGTCAGCTATGTTTGGACCAAATCTTAGTTCAGCCTTATCATTGCCTTCGTTGTAAGCCTTAAATATTCTATTATCATAAATAGTCTTATTGAAGTAATACTTTGGAATATTGTAGTTTACTCCTTCTAACTCAGTAGCCGCTGTAATGAAACCTTTGTTAGCTGCAGTAGCTGCAATTGAGCGAGCATCCATTAATGCAACTGAGGAAAGTTGTCCATCTCCTGGCTTTGAACCTTCTCTGTTAGGAAAATTTCTTGTAGTATGTCTAATTGATAAGGAATTGTGTGCTGGTGTATCTCCACCACCGAAGCAAGGTCCGCAGAAGGCAGTCTTTACTACTGTACCCGCAGTAACAAGCTTTGAAGCTACTCCATTGTCCATTATTCTTTGATATACTGGCATGCTGGATGGATAAACACTTAAAGCAAACTCTTCAGTTCCAATTGATTTTCCATCTAGAATGCTTGCGGCCTCGCATATATTCTCATAGTTTCCACCTGCACAGCCTGCGATGGAACCCTGCTCAGAGAATAATCTTCCGTTTTTAACTTTATCCTTCAGTGTGAAAGTTACTTTTGAACCTTCAAAGAATTTTTGTCCTTCTTTTTCTACAATATCTAAAATATCCATCATATTTGCATTAAGCTCATTAATTGTATATACATTGCTTGGGTGGAATGGAAGTGCTATCATTGATTCGATTTTAGATAAATCAACAGTTATCATCTTATCATAGTAAGCAACTTCACCTGGATTAAGCTCAGTATACTCATTTCCTCTTTGATGTACCTCAAAGTATTCTTTAACCTTGTCATCAGTACACCATATTGATGAAAGACAAGTAGTTTCAGTCGTCATTACGTCTATGCCGTTTCTATACTCAACGCTTAGGTTCTTAATTCCAGGTCCAACGAATTCCATAACCCTGTTCTTAACAAAACCATTTTTAAATACAGCTCCAATTATGCTAAGAGCAACGTCTTGTGGTCCGATTCCTGGCTTTGGAACTCCAGTAAGATAAACCCCAACAACCTCTGGGTAATCTACATCATAAGTATTGGATAAAAGCTGTTTTACAAGTTCTCCTCCACCTTCACCTATGGCCATAGTTCCTAGTGCCCCATAACGTGTATGGCTGTCTGAACCTAAAATCATCTTGCCGCAGCCTGCCATCATTTCTCTATTGTATTGATGAAGTACTGCAACATGTGGTGGAACAAATATGCCGCCGTACTTTCTAGCAGCTGATAATCCAAATAAATGGTCGTCTGAGTTGATAGTTCCTCCTACTGCACAAAGGCTGTTATGACAATTTGTAAGTATGTAAGGTACTGGAAACCTTTCAAGCCCTGAGGCTCTTGCAGTTTGTACAATACCTACAAAAGTAATATCATGAGATGTCAAAGCATCAAATTTAAGTTGTAATTTTTCAGGATTTCCTGATTTATTGTGGTTTTGAAAAATATCATAAGCAATGGTATTTTGTTTTGCTTCCTCTTTATCTATATATCGTTTACCTAGCTTTGCTTTAATTTCATTGCCTTCTGCCTCAAAGGGCATCACTTCCCCATTTATAAAATAAGCACCTTCATTGTAAAGTTTAATCATCCTTTTACTCCCTTTCCCTGTGGTAATTAATTCAGTGTAAGAATTTTAATACTTTATGTATAGTTCAATGATAAAAAAAAATAAGCATTCCGTAAAATGCTTATTTTCGTATAAGGCATATGCATAAAAACGTATATTGTAAAAAAGTTATTTATTAAACATTTCCTTCGCCAGATCAATCAACCGCCGTTCTGCAGCAGTAATATAGGCATCTTTTCTATACATAGCCACAATATCCCAACCAAGGCTTGGTTTCTCTATCTCAAACAAATCAATTTCCTCAATAGGTGATGTAGAATTAATGGTCATTTCCGCAGCAAAACATACACCCATGCCTGCAGTTGCCAAGCGATAAGCTGTTCCTGAATTAGAGGTTTCTAAAACTATGTTTGGCTTTATACCGTTCTTTTCAAGTATTTCATCAACCAATGTACGAATTGTATGACCTTTCTTTGTCATAATAAAGTCTATTCCCTTTAATTTTGATAAATCAACAATATTTTCAGTTCCATCAACCAGGTATTCTCTGCTTAAATATCCCTTCTTGCAGGCCAATCTAATTTTTTCTCTGCAAATTAACTCATGGATAATGGGTTTGCTGCTTACGTGCGGGATTGTAAATGCCAAATCTATTTTTCCATTAAGCAAAAAATATTCAAGCTGCTGACCATTTCCTTCTAGAAGTACAGTTTCAATGCCTGGATATTCCTTATGAAATACAGGTAAAATATGAGGAAGCATAAAGGATCCCCTCAGAGATGGTATGCCTATAGCAATTCTTCCTTTTCTCATGCCGCTTATATCGCTAAACTCTTTCGTCAGCTTATCATTCATATTTAAAATTTCCTTCGCGGTTTCTACAAATCTTTCACCCGCATAAGTCAGTGATATTGGTGTTGTAGTTCTATTAAATATTTGTACCCCTAGCTCTGCCTCAATATTTGATATTATATGACTTAAGGAAGGCTGACTAATATATAAAACAGCTGCAGCTTTTGAAATGCTCTGCATTTCTGCAACCGTTAAAACATATGTTAATTTTTTAAAATCCATAGGACTCTTCCTCCAACCAGTACACCTTTTAATCTGTTTCATAGCTATTATACCAAATTTATGTCATCAGAGTTGAAATAAAAAAAAGAAAAAAGCGGGGACGGTTATCACCTCCAAAAACTTGTTTGACAAAAAAGGCCGCATAGAATCAGACCTGTTTTCGTCTGTTGCTATGCAGCCTTAATATTTTAAAAAACTGAGGGCTATTTGTTTCTGTTAAAATTGATTAAGCAGCCTTCAGCAATTATCTGCCGTTCATCCTTTGTCATTTCTCCAATTTGAAGCTCAAATTTCTTTACTTCATCAGAAACTACATATGCAGGTACTGTTGATTGTCCACTTAACACTGCTTCTCTAATATTAGGAACAAATATATAATCTCCATTTTGGAAAGGAGGCTGTCCTTGAAGCAGGAAAGGAATCATTCCCCAGTTCATAAGATTGCTTCTATATCTCTTCGTAGCATATTCTTCAGCGATATTAGCACTTCCTCCCAGAACCCTTTGACAGCTTGCTGCCTGTTCTCTGGCACTTCCATCACCAGGTTTTCTTGCGTAGATTACGCTTCCGATGCTTGTTGTCAAGCTGTCTAAGCTTTCAAATCCCTCTATAGTTCTGATTCTATCTACAACATTTTTAAATTCTTCATTACTTTCCTCGGGACGAACTCCTGAAAGTCTTTCTACATCCAATGCATGAACCTTCTTTGAAGCTCCAACATAGTTAGGATCCTTTCTTGACAATGTAAACTCTGCAAGTCCTAGTGGGTTGGACCTAAAGGTTGAAGTTTCTCCAGATGGTATAAGCTCGTCAGTTGTAGTTACCGAGTCTGTTATAAAGCTTGCTACCTTTAATATCAGGTCATTTTCAAGTTTAGGCATATCTGGCCAGTCTACAATGTTTGGTCCGTATTTTAGTTCGCTGCTTTGTTCTCCCTTATTGTAACCAAAGAAAACTCTATTATCGTATACTGTTCTGTCAAACTCGTAAGCTGGAATTTCTTCATTGTAATCAATATTTGCTGCAGAGGTTAAATATCCTCCGTTTGCTGCTGTAGCAGCTATAGATCTAGCATCCATAAGAGCAACTGAAGAAATTTGTCCATTTCCTGGCTTTGATCCTTCTCTGTTTGGGAAATTTCTTGTTGTATGTCTTATACTGATACCTTCGTTAAAAGGCGTATCTCCAGCTCCAAAGCATGGTCCGCAG
>JAQZBM010000146.1 GCA_029238945.1 Clostridia bacterium | reverse complement strand
CATGTCTACCTGCATAATATCCTGTGGCTGCCGCATGTCCGAAGCAGTTCGAAGCAAACAGCGAGTCTCCCGCAGCATACAGTCCGGGAAGATTGGTACTGAGTCTCCAGTCGTTGAAAAATCCCCCCGGAAGTCCAAACAACTGGCGTTCCTGCGGCAGAAAGCTTGCAGAAGTCCATCCGCTTCCATAGCATTGTATGACATGCTTCTTAGGATCGAAGCCGGCATCGTTATAGTTCTTATAAATAGGTATCTTTGTCTTTCCCTCTTCTCCTATCATCATTCCCCAGATGACCTTTCTCTCCTGCTCAGGCAGTGAGGATAGGTCCGCATAGAAGGGCAGCTTATAGCCTTCCTCTGCCATTTTTGATAAGGGAAGAGTCTCAGGTCCATCATATTCATACTTGGCATTTTCGATATTACCGCCCTTCATAAAGAACTTTTGTCCTTTGGCAGGTCTAAAACGGTCGCTTACCCGCTCCAATAAGTTGCCGTCCCTGTCGGCATAAGGAACCTCCCTGCCGTTAGAGTCTATGAGTGATGCGGCATACCATGTATTATGATTGTTGCCGGCTCCATAGGGAGGATAGCTTCTGCCTGAAGCAGAAAACTCTGCCCCTACTGACTTTTCCATCATAGTGAACTCCGCTCCGGATCTCCATCCCATGGCATGTCCATCTCCTATGCATTGGGTCGGTCTGAATTCGCATAAGCCCGGAAGCTCTGCGGAAAACAACCATACTCTTGCCGGTCTGGACATGCACATTACGCTGGCTTTGCTTTTGAAGACAAAAAACTTTCCTGTCCTGGTATGGATACCTGTAGCTCCTATGCATCTGCCTCCCTGTTTGCCATCCTCTGTAAGCAGTGCTGTGACCATTGTCCTGTCATATATTTTTACACCCAGTCTTTTCAGCTCATTGTACATGGCAGGCTTAAAGGTGGAGCCCCAAATCCTTATAGTATATTTGTTTTCATAGTCATAGGCAAACATAAGCTTACTGCTGTCATCACGGAACTCTGCTCCAACGAACTCATCCTCAGTATCTCTTATCTTCCCGCCCATCTTTTCGATATCCAGCAGCCGGTCATAGCCTTCCCTGCACTCTATGTAATGTGATATACCGTTATTGAAGCCGTCATTATCATCAAGCATAGCTTTGGCAAGGTCCTCCGGTGTCACCTTGGAACAGGGATTTGTAGCTGCCGACTCCCAATGGTCGCACCCTGACCCGCCGGCACCGCTGCGCTTTGTTGCACCCTTCTCTACAAGCACGACCTCCATTCCCTGTCGTGCAGCAGCAATAGCCGCCATGCATCCGGCTATTCCCCCTCCAAGAATCAGTACATCTGATTGCACGACTTCTTCCTTATCCCACTCTAAAGGATAAGGCCAATCTAAATGATACATATACGATTCCCCCTAAATCAATTAAGATAAACCAAATTCATAATATTTAATCTCTTTAGTTAAATACTAGCACATCATATTCCATATGACAATATGCATTTTGCAAAATGCATATTGTCAAAAATATTGCCTCTAATCATTCTTATATGCTATACTATTAATAGATATATTGACTGGAATACTGTGTAGGATATGTAAATCCAGTGAAATCCGGGCAATACCTAAAATTTAATCTATTCTAAGAGGGAAATTTATGAGAGATATTGTTAAAATGACTTTGGCAGAACAGATTTATACAATTTTAAGAGAAGATATCATCAGTCAAAGAATCAAGTGCGGCGAGAAGCTGACTCTAAAGTCGCTGCAGGAAAGATTCGATATCAGTTCCACTCCAATCAGGGAGGCAATCAAGAGACTTAGCCAGGAAGGCCTGATAGACCATATAACTAACATCGGCGGAAAAGTAGTCGATATATCAGAGAAGGATATTATCGAAATTTATGATTTCTGCTCAATTTTGGATGTTGCCGCCTTAAAGCTGGCGCTTAGCTCCGACAAAGAGGATGAACTGATAAGACACCTAAGAGAATGTATTGAGCAGCAGGAGGCTTCCTTGAAACAAGGCAATATCGAAGACTTTAAGCTGCATTCAGATGATTTCCATGACATTCTGTACAAATACGCCGATAATTCCAAATTATATGATGCTTCATTGAGAATCAGGAGTCTGTTCAGTATCCTTACAAATAGATATCAAAACTTTATAAATGCTGAAACCGTAGTTTTTAAAGAACATAAAAGCATTTATGAGGCAATAAGGGACAAGGCTTATGATAAAGCTATAGCCTTGATGGAAAACCACTTCGAGCATGCCAAAAACTATCTTATAGAGAATATCAGGAACAGTCATAATTAATAGCTAAGCAAGGTAGTTTTGCAGTTATTGTTTAATGCAAAAGGCTAGATTATTCTAATATAATCTAGCCTTTTTTCTCGGCACTCTGTATCAACAGGTATGTCTGCATTTTTCCAGTATACCAAAATCCTCACTCTATTATCGTAACGTGGTCAATCAGCTCTTTTTCAAACTCTACTCTGTGATGCTTTGTATAGATGCCCGGCATGCCGCCTGTGTGAAGCATTATGACTTTTTCACCCTTTTTTATCCTGCCTTCGTCTATCATGTCCAGAATCCCTGCAAATACCTTGCCTGTGTAGCACGGATCCAGTATTATGGCTTCTGCCCTTGCCATACGGTATATAGCGCTGCGTACTGCCGCATCCGGATTGTTGTAGCCGCCTCTTATGTAGCCGGTCTCTATATTGAAATCCTGACGGGATGCATTTATAGTCAGATTGTATTCCTCTTTTATCTGATTAAAATATTCCACTATGTGCTTGTCGCTATCCTCATTGAATGGAAGTATCGCAATACCGGTAAGCCCTAAAGGGGAGCCCTCATTTTTGAGGCCGCAGTAAAGACCCATATAGGTACCCATGCTGCCCACACCCGCATAAAGTATAGCGTCCTCTATTCCTATCTCCTTAGCTTGAGCTGTGATTTCCTCGGCACATTCATAATATCCCAGCATACCTACTGTATTGCTGCCTCCCATCGGTATTTCGTATACTTTTTCACCCATGGCTTCATAGCGGACTTTTACTGCCGCTGCTGTTTCAGCATACTGCAGCAAGATGTCACTTCCGTCGTTCTTTTTGAGGACTACCTCTGCGCCCATAATAGCATCAAGGAGTATGTTAGCGCTTATCTCGCCGGGGTAATCATCTATGCTGACAATCACACACTTCATGCCGTATTTCGCCGCTACAGCTGCGGTAAGGCGGCCATGATTTGTCTGCGCTCCGCCCACAGTGAGAAGAGTTGTTGCACCCTTCTGAACAGCATCATACAGCAGGTATTCAAGCTTGCGAAGCTTATTACCGCCTGCACCAAAGGGTGTGAGGTCATCCCGTTTTATATACAGCTCCACACCCAGCTCCTTGGATAAGGTGGGTAAAAAGTGGATTGGAGTAGGCTGTGAGTCCAAAATTGATATCTTATTACGTTGAAGCAATATTGTTATCCCCCTTTATGTATTTGTTTTTATATAATATTAAACTGTGAGTATTCTACCAATCGAGATAGCTTTGTTCTACATTTCCTTGTATAGCCATTAAATTTCCTTATCCTGATTTTATCAGATTATCTTAATGTTTACAACATTTACCATGTTGCCGATAGCCCCGTAATTTTAGTTTGTAATCTTTTTCATCTGTTGGCGGCGAGATCTTGCCTTAGAGCCACGTACTTGCTACCGCCGGAATACTGTTGCATTACTTACTATGTTATAGTAAAATATAGTAGAGAAATATTTTATATGAAAATAGGTGAGATTATGAGCGAATATCTTGACAAGAATTTATACAGTGAGGATGAATACAGCGCATTATGCAGCTTCTTCACTGCCAGCTTCCGAAACAAGCCAAGGTCAGAGAAGAACTATGCCTATGACTTCAATATTTTCAGAAGGTATATAGATATGAGTTTGTTTGATGTTGATGCCGATGTATGCAGAGACTTCATACATAACACAGGAAAGGCATACCCCCGGAAGCAGGCTGCCGCTACCGTAGAAAGGATTTACTCACAGCTTCACAGGCTGTACGAGTACCTTAAGGACAACGGAAAGGTAAAGAAAAATCCCTTCAACCAGGTTTCAAAGCCCGCTGTTGACAGGACCAGAAGCTCAGATGCGGTATTGTCCTTTGAGGGTGCTGACAAGCTGCTTAAGGCTGCCGGCAATCTGGGGCTGCGCGATAGAACCATATTGTTCTTTCTCTTTACTACCGGTCTCAAGATAAAGGATTTCATATCGCTGAACTGGAATCAGCTGATATATGACCAAAATAATGATATGGGCTTCTTTATAAACAAAGGAAAGCAGATGTATTATAATAAGCTGCACCATGATGTTGTGAAGCTGCTTCTTGAGTACAGAAGGTCTCTGGGTATGCAGCCTCTCATCGAGCAGCGGGAAGCAAACCCTATCTTTGTTAATGCAAAGGGTGAGCGAGTGAGTCAGAACTGGATAAGGCTTGTCATCAAGGAAGCCTGCATGCTTGCAGGCATACCCCCTTTATCTCCTTCTGATTTGCGAAACAGCGTCGGCGCCTTTATGCTGGCCTATGGCGTACCACCTGAGGAGGTAGCTCAGGTACTGGGCTACTCGGATACCTTCCTGACCACAAGACTGCCAATAGTACTGCCGCCAAGAAAAGACTATGCATTTTTCAAGGGTATCAATGATTAAGGTTACAGCTGCTTATAAAGACAGCTGTACTATCTTATTGCACAGCTCCACATAGGATATGCCGCCTGCCAAGGCTTCCTGAGGTATTAAGCTGGTAGGGGTCATCCCGGGAAGTGTATTGGCCTCCAGACAGATGAACTCTCCCTTTTCATCCATGATAAAGTCAACCCTTGAATAAGTTCCTAAGCGCAAAACCTCATGGGTTCTAAGTGCAAGACATTGTACTCTCAGGGTATCTTCGACAGACAGATTTGCCGGACAAATCTCTTCTGTGCAGCCGGACTGATATTTATTTGCATAGTCATAGAAGCCTTGCTTCGGGATTATCTCAATCACCGGTAAAGCCTTTCCCTCCAGTATCCCCACTGAAAATTCCCTGCCGGCAACCTTTTTCTCCACAAGTATCTGAGGTTCAACCAGCTTAGCTGCGTTCAGGGCTGCTTCAAGCTCGTCAATAGAATCCACTATTGATACACCTATACTGGAGCCGCTGCTGCATGGCTTTACCACACAAGGCAGACCGACTTTATCCTCAACAGCTGCTGCCGATATTCCAGTTCCTTCGAAAACTGCCCATTCAGCTGTAGGGATGCCTGACTGACTCATGAGCTTCTTGCTAATATCCTTATCCATAGCCAGAAGGCTTCCTATGTATCCTGTTCCTGTATATTTGATTCCCATCACATCAAAGGCTGCCTGTATCTGACCGTTTTCTCCCATTGCACCATGCAGTGCAATAAAAACTATGTCTGCCGCTTGACACAGCTTCAATACGTTCTCTCCTATCAAGGCGTCTCCGTTATTGTTTCTGCGTTTTATCTCCTCAAGGTCAGGTGCAGTCTTGGGGACCTTATAGGAGTATGGGATGCCTGTTTTATCTTGAAAAAGCTTCTCCAGGTCATTTTCATCAGAAGAAGTGCCTTCATAAACATCAAGCAAAAGTACACGGTGGCCTGCTTCGCGAAGAGCATTTGCTATAAGGCTGCCTGAAGAAAGTGATACATCTCTTTCAGGGCTTAACCCTCCTGCCAGTACAACAATTTTCATATTATTTCACCCTTTCTTTTTACTTCTCTCCAAAGCTCAGATATATTTCATACTGAATAATTTACATGGTTCAAATTTGCGTATTCTTCAATAACATTATATAGATTATTTAATCATCTGTAAAATTCTGCACTTGTGATTTCTGCAGCTGCATACCCTCAGCTTAGTCGGAATAAGCCTTTAGATTTGCTTAATTTTCTCATTTTACCTATAATTATATATATAAACCGGTATATTAAATTATAACGTTTGCCTGCGAAACATATAGGAAGGTGCATAAATGAATAAGGATGAAATGATAAAAAATAAAATATTGGCTGCTTCAAAGGAAATTGTTGATGCTTACGGTACAGGTAAGCTTACCATATCCCGTATCTGTGAGAAATGCTCCATAAGCAGATCAACCTTTTATAAGTACTTTTCAACAAAGGAAGAGCTTATAGGCCATTTAAGCCAAAAGCCCCATATCCCTGTACAGAATATCCGCTGCATGAGGGATTTGATTTTGTTCACTGCCGTAGAGCTTATCTCAAAGAAGGGCTTCGACAATGTAAGCATGAATGATATAGCTAAGGAGATAGGTATAAACAGAACCTCTTTATACAGCTACTTCTCCAGCATCAGCGAGATTGCCAAGTCGATTATTGCATTGGAGTTTGAAAGCCGTAAAGAGCTTGAAAGAATTACAGCTGCCAGTAAGATTGACCCTCTAATTAAAATTGAGAGGTATTTGGACTATCACTTGAATCTTCTCAGTAAAAAGAATAATCAAAGGCTGATTATTGATATGCTTGAGGGTTACTACAAGAACGAAGCTATAAGAGAGGGCTTTGAAAGCATCGAGTCTCAGTCTATACGGCATATTGCCAAAGTAATTGAGGATGGTAAAAAGGATAACATCTTTCTTCCCGAAGTTGATTCCAAGCAATACGCTACCCTAGCATATATCTTTGGATACGGCTTAGCTATGTATTGCTACCTTCATCAGGAGTGTGATGTAAAAAACGAGTTAAAGCAGCCTGTTTTAAACTTTCTGCTTGATGGGTTAATAAAAAAATGAAGCCAAATGCATTTGGCTTCATTTTTTCTAATTTATCATATAAATAATTCCTATAGTCTCCTTGCCGCAGTGGCTGGAAATTACGC
>JAQZBM010000145.1 GCA_029238945.1 Clostridia bacterium | reverse complement strand
GCAATGGTAGCGGAGGGTACGATTTTTAAGTATTATGCTACAAAGAAGCAGCTGCTTAGAGAGGTACTGGAGTATATAGTTCATGAAACAGCACCTTCAATCTTCAAGAATTCCCTCGAGGAGGTTATTGCAAAATGCGGTACTGGTGATGCAAAGGCCGTTATAAAGCAGCTGCTGGCAGAGAAGGTTGAAGATATAAGCAGAAATGTAAATTGTATTAAAATTATAGTAAATGAAATCCAGTATCATGAGGATTTAAAGGGTGAATATTTAGAATGCCTGCTGCCTGATTTTATCAAAGGTTTGGAAGGGGTATATACCATGGGAGTAAATAATGGAGTATTCAGGGATATAAATCCTCATACTGCAGTCAGAAGCTTTATGGGTATGTTTGTTCTTATGACGGCGGAAAAAAATCTATTGAATAAAAGTCTTGATATAAGTCAAGAGCTTGATACTGTATTGGATATATATATGAACGGAGTAATAATCAGAAAAGAGGGAGTGTAGGTGTACAAGAAAACATATGTGCTGATACTGCTGTTGATATTTGCTACAGCTGCAGCTACAGGTTGTCAGCTTACAGAAAGAAATGGAGAAATATACTATGGAACTGCTGAAATGGAGCAATATAACATTAGCTCTGAAACATCAGGGACTATAAGCGATATTAAAGTAACTGAGGGATCAGCAATAAAAGCCGGTGATATTATCGCACAGATTAATGCCAAGGAAAGCTCTATTAAAGCTGCACAAGCTGAAACTGGAGTTCAGAGTGCAGCTAATGAGCTTAATAGAGTAGTTGAAGGAGCAAGGCAAGAGGAAATTGATGCACAGAAGGCAGTAAATAAGCAATTGGAAGCGCTGGTAAACCAAGCCTCGTCGGGATTGAAGCAAGCTGAGACTGCTGTCAAGCAGGCAGAGATAAATGCGGATTCGGCGGAGCAAACATACAGGCTTCGAAGAAACGACTATGATAATATTAAGAATTTGTTTGAGCGGGGCTCAGTTTCCGGACAAGAATTAGATAATGCAGAATATACTATGAGCATAGCAAAAAATAGTTGGGATATATCAAAAGCTGCTATTGAAGCAGCAAAGACACAGCTTGATTCGGCAAAGGCTCAGAAGGAGGCAGCGAAGCAACAGCTCGAGGCTGGCAGACAGAAGCTTTTACAGATGCAGAACGGGGCAGCTGACACTGCGATAAAAGCCGCAGAGCTTAATGCTGCGCAGGCTGAGTCTAGCTATGAGCTTTCAAAGCTTAATCTCGAAAAAACAGAAATAAAGTCAGCGGTAGATGGTATTATCGATACAATAAATTATGGCAAGGGCGAATTTATTCTTCAGGGCAGTCCAGTTGCCACAGTTATTGATCCAAGCAGCGTTTGGGTAAAGATATATGTGCCGGAGAAGGTCCTTTCACAAATAAAGCTCAATCAGGAAGTGGTACTGTCAAGTGATTTTATTGAGGGTAAGATAAAAGGAAGGATTTCCAAAATTTCATCTGAAGCTGAATATTCACCAATGAATGTTGTGACAAAAGGAGATAGAGAAAAGCTGGTTTACGAGGTTAAGATAACCTTATCGGAAGGCTTTGAGAAGGTAAAGGCAGGAATGCTGCTGGAAGTTCGTCTATGAAGAGGGTGAAATGATGGAATACGCAATAGAAATTCAAAACCTGACAAAAAAATTCGGCAGCTTTACTGCAGTAAATGATATATCCTTCGGAATACCAAAGGGAAAGATTTTTGGTTTTCTTGGGCCAAATGGATCTGGCAAATCTACAACCATCAGAATGATATGCGGAGTATTAAGTCCTACTTCAGGTCGGGGAACCGTGTTGGGGTATGACATGTATAAGGATACAGAGCGTATAAAGCAAAACATTGGATATATGTCTCAGAAGTTTGGGCTTTATGAGGATTTGACAGTAGATGAGAATCTTGATTTTTATGGCAGCATATATATGATAGACGCAGAAGAACTGGCAGCAAGAAAGATGGAGCTTATAGAAATGGCAGGGTTGGCAGGTAAAGAAAAAGCTCTGGCTGGGACTCTATCAGGCGGAATGAAGCAAAAGCTGGCTCTTGGATGCGCATTGATACACAGACCTAAAGTGCTGGTACTGGATGAGCCTACAGCAGGAGTAGATCCAGTTTCCAGAAGGGAATTCTGGAAGGTGATAACAGAGCTTTCAAACTCAGGCATAACCATACTTGTTACAACACACTACATGGATGAAGCGTCAATATGTGACATAATCGGGTTTATATATAACGGCAGCCTGATTACTATGGATACGCCTGAGGGCTTGTTCAATAAGCACAATACCCGCAACCTTGAGGATATTTTTATAGAATATGTTTCTAAGCTTTCCAGCAAAGAGGTGGAGCTTTCGTTTAAAGACATCAGGATTAAGAGAAGCGGGGTATAGCCTATGAAAATAAAAAGAGTACTTTCTGTAACTAAAAAGGAATTTATCCATATAAAAAGGGATAAGCCTAGCGTAATTATGGCTATTATTGCGCCTGTTATAATGCTGCTAGTATTTGGTTTTGCAGTAAGCACGGATGTCAACAATGTAAGAATGGCAATAAGTGATCAGAGTAATAGTGCGGAAAGCAGAAATCTTATACAAAGCTTTGAGAATTCCTATTATTTCGAGGTTTACAATTTGACGGACAATCCTGAAAAGGCAGAGGAAATGATTGATAAAGGTGAAGCTAAGGCAGCATTGATAATACCACCTGATTTCGCTAAAGAAATCAGAAGAGGGCAGAAAAGCACTGTACAGATACTTATAGACGGATCGGATCCTTCAGTTGCTAGAACAGCAGCAGCCTATGCTGCAATGATATCTAATAGCTTCAATATAAAGCTCAATAATGTCAGATATAAAAATCCGTCAGTACAGAGTGCTGCTATTGAAGCAAGATCTTTGGTGCTTTACAACCCTACTTTAGAAAGCAGTAAATTTAATGTGCCGGGAATTGTAGGACTTATACTGCAAAATATAACCATAATATTGACTGCCTTCGCAATGGTAAGAGAAAGAGAGCGGGGGACTATAGAGCAGCTTATAATGACGCCGGTAACATCACTGGAGTTGGTAATTGGCAAGCTTATTCCCTATGTCATTATTGGCATGTATGATTTTACTATTGTACTTATATTAAGCTACATACTATTTGGAGTCGTAATTAAAGGCAGTGTCTTACTGCTTACAATTTTGGGTCTGGTATTTCTTATAGGAGCACTGTCAATGGGTATGCTGATTTCCACTTTTGCTAAGACACAGCTGCAGGCAATGCAAGCTTCTATATTGTTTCTTCTTCCTAGTGTTTTATTATCGGGCTTCATGTTCCCAAGAGAAGCAATGCCAAAGTTTGTTTATGCAATCAGCACTTTAATGCCGATTACACATTTCCTTATAATTTTAAGAGGTATAATACTAAAGGGAGTAGGAATAGAATATCTCATCAGTACAACGGCAGCCCTGCTGGCAATTATAGTTATTATAATCGCAGTTACAGTAAATAAATTTACAAAGAAACTAGACTAAATAAAAGCTCAGGGCATCGAGCCCTTCGTCTTTTGCCGGATTTGCTTCGCAAATGGCTGTTAACAAAACACCCCGCCATAAAACATGAGCGGGGTGTTGTTGTGAGGTAAAACTATCGTGTCAGCTTTTCAATATCATCTATATATTGTTCTTCATCTATTATATTACCCGGATCTTCTCCGAAAAGTACCAAACCTGATTCGTATATTGGCAGAACTTCTGGTATGTGTGTGATAACGTAACCATTACGAACATTGTATTCACTGTTCATGCTATACATATGTTTTTCACCTCGAAATTAGGTTGCCCGAAAAAATACATAATATTTGCCTTGTGAGATGAAAAATCATATTTATCAACGAAGCTGTGAAATACTGAGCGGATCTATGCTCCAGCTTGAAATTGTAAAGCTTCTCAAATCCGGTTTAGTAAGGATAAGCTTGTATTTTCTGGAGTTGCTTTCATCACTTATGATAATTTTTACCTTTGCCTCAGCTGCAGTCTGCGGGCTCTCAGCTCTGTGAGGCTCTCCAAGAGACCAAAGCTCAATCTCGCCGATTTCAATTTTTGTTTTGCTTCCCAGCTTCATCAAATCCTGTACTATTTTTATCTGCTTCTCATCCAGCTCACTGATGTTGTCAGATTTCCAAAACTTAAGAGCTTCTTCTTCGTTTTTGTTCTTTATATCATTGATGTGCTTTGCTACCAAGCTGCGGATATCTTTTACTTCCTTTGAATCCGGATGGGTGGAGAAGCCGGTAATCAGCCAATTATCTCCCTGCTTAGTAAGCTCCATGGAGTTTGTGAAGAACAAGCCTAGGTTTACTGAAGCTTTTGTGCCTCGTATGCTTACTGCATTCAGCACTAAGGTTGGCGGTACAACAGGCTCCTTTTGCCATGTGGGTAAGGGCATGTTGAACCTTTTAAAGTCTATAAGCTTATTTTCCAATGCTTCCTGCGGAAGCGGGTCATAGGTATTTGCATATATTTTACTTGCCTGCAGTTCATAATTGTCGTAGCTGCCTGCATAGTTGTAATCCAGATTGAACATTTTCAGTATTGTGCTCTTTATGGCAAATAAATCTGAATCATCCGTCTTGCTGATAGTCTGGGTGATATTCATTGTGCCTGAATCTACAACTATAGAGTTTTTGCTGTAGTCGCTTACAAAATAGATTTTGTCTTCAGCAGGACTCAGATAGAAGGTAGGAGTATTAATCTCAAGGGTTCTCTTAGTCTCGGACTTTGGATTGACCTTTACAAGTATATATCTGTATGAGCTCCTTGTGTCCGGATTTACAGTAGTGTATATAACATCTCCCGTTGATTTCATTATCTTTGCGTTGTATATTGAGCCTGCTTCCATAGGCTTGCTCTCTAAGGTTTCCAGATTCAATATGTTAAGACTGCTTTGGCTTTGCTTTGTATAAATAAGGTTTACATTATCGGAATCAAGAAAAATACCGTTGGCTAGATTCATAAAGCTGTTTTTTTCGAAATCATACAAAGCAATCATGTCAATATATTCATTGTTCTTCATCTGCACGATATATGTCTCCTGATTGTCAAACTTATGCTTGATGAAAGGAGAATAGCTGTCCACGACAAAGGGTATAATCTGCTTCGAGGATATATCATAATTCATTTTCTGATTTATAAGAAGCTTTTTCGAATCCTTTGACCAAGACAGGGTCTCATAGGAGTAATAGTTTTTACCTTCTATGATTTTCTGCAGCTGCTTCAACATGGTATCGTATATATAAACATTGCTGTTGCCGTCTATGAAGGCAAAAAGCTTGCCGCTTGTGTCAAACATAAAATCCTTCAGACTCATGAACTTGCCGAGAAGCTTTTCCTCATTTGCCTTAGTATCAACTGCATAAAGGTTTATTGGCTGTATCATGTTTCCTGTAACTACCTTGCTGTTAATTTCATCAGTTTCCCCGCTGTCAATGAATTCCATGGCAATTATAAGTCCGCTTTCGGGCAGCAGTGTTAGAGGAATAAGCCTTGGATTAAGCTTTTTAATTATTTCTGCATTCTTTTCTATACTGATTTTTTGAGGCATGACATTGAAGTTAAGGGAAGTGCTGCGCAGTGTATTGTCATCACTGCTGTCATGCTTTTCAATAATCTGCAGCTGTCCCTGCTTGACGCTGCAGCTTGCGGCAAGGACCACTGCAAGAAGTATTATTGCTATTTTGGCTGTTTTTTTCATAATACCACCTATATCCTATAGAGTAATTTCTATTCTAGTGCCTTTATTTACAACACTTTTTACCGCAATAGTGCCCCCGTGCTTTTCAACAATCTCTTTTACTATAGAAAGACCGAGACCCCAGCCCTCAACCTTGCTGTTTCTTGATTTATCTACCTTGTAATAGGGCTCAAATATATACTCAAGATTCTTCGGATCTATGCCGCATCCAAAGTCCTCTATTATCAACATAACCTTGTCCTGTTGTTTGAGAGTAATGTCAATCAGCTCCGATTTGCTGTATTTGATGCTGTTGTCTATAATGTTTATCACAAGCTGCTTCAGTAAGTCGGGATCTACCCAATAAACTACTTTATCCAGCATAAGACGGAAGCTTATGTTGTATCTCTTGGCCTTATAAAACATAGAGTCGCAAACTTCTTCAATCAAGTGCTTCAGATCAGTTTCCTGTTTCTTTATCTCAATATCGAATCTTTTCAGCTTAGATAGCTCCAAAAGACTTTCTACCATTTTCAGCATTCTCTTTCCTTCTGCGTCTATATGAAAAAGGCTGCGGTCTCTAACCTCTTGGTCGTTAGTCTTCCATAATAGGTCCGTATATCCCAAAATGGTAGTCAGAGGAGTTCTGATTTCATGAGTGAAGTTGTCGAAGAAGCTCTTTTCCTTCTCTTTCTCATAGTTTAGCTTTGTTATCATATCCTGGATGTTGTCAGCCATACCGTTGAAGGTTTCAGACAGCTCGCCAACCTCGTCCTTAGTTGTCACCGCTGCCCTGGATGAAAAATCTCCCTTTGAGAAATACTTAGTTACTGAGTTTAAGGCATTTATAGGAGAAATAATCCTGTTGGATATGGTTGTGCCCACCAATAAAACAATGACAGAAGCAATGAGACCTGTGACAACAAACATTTGGATTGTTGTCTGCATCATTTTGTCTGCCTCGGAAAGGCTGTATATGAATGCTACGGAATAAGTGTATTTATTCCGTATTACAACCGGAGTAGCGTAGTAGAAGGTTCTGTTGGGTTTGGTGCTTATAAAATAAGCGCTGTTTTTCTGGAAGGTTTGCGCCACCTCGGGGCGTACCTTTGAGTTTTCGTCAATGATGTTTTCGGAATCTCCCAAAAGCTCAT
>JAQZBM010000144.1 GCA_029238945.1 Clostridia bacterium | reverse complement strand
CGAACAGAGTTCAGAGATTGGAGGAGGTCGGCAGGCCTGGAAAGGGACTTGAACTGTTTCCTACAAGCACTGCAAAGATACTGATAGATAACCATTATCTAATGGCTTCCTTGGGGGTTCTGTCAAAGAGATATCCTTTGGATGCGCTCATGCTTATGAAGCAGAGCATGGAAATTAAATAGATATTGTGAGGGGAAAAGTTATGCAATATCCGGCTTTAATAATAGAAAAAGATAAGGTCAGACATAATGCAAAGCTACTGACTGATAAGCTTGGCACCTTTGGCATCAAGGCTGCAGGGGTAACTAAGGTTTTCTGCGCCATACCGGAGGTAGCACAGGCTATGGTAGAGGGTGGAGTCTATGCATTGGCTGACTCAAGAATTGAAAATCTGAAAAGACTTGTTGGTATAAATGTACCGAAGCTTCTTCTTAGGATACCTATGCAGTCACAGGCAAAAGAGGTAGTAGAGTACGCTGATGTAAGCTTGAACTCTGAGCTTGAAACCTTAAAGGCGCTTTCAAAGGAAGCGAAGGAGAAAAATAAGGTGCACCAAATCATAATGATGATTGACCTTGGAGACCTTAGAGAAGGTGTTTGGTATGAAAATGCAGTGGAATTGGCTGGAGAAATTGTCAAGCTTGAAAACATAAAGCTTATGGGTATCGGTACAAACCTTACCTGCTACGGCGGCGTAATACCAACAAGCACAAACCTTGGACTGCTGGTTAAGCTTGGTGAGGAGATAGAAAGCAGGTATGGCATAAATCTGGAAATCATATCCGGCGGCAACTCCAGCAGCCTGCACCTTATAGAGAAAAATGAAATGCCAGAAAGAGTAAACCAATTAAGACTGGGCGAATCAATAGTACTGGGCCAGGAAACAGCTTACGGCGAGAGGATAGAAAACACTTACAGAGACGCATTTACTTTTGCTGCCGAGATAGTTGAGCTGAAGGAAAAACCATCTATACCCATTGGAGAAATAGGCATGGATGCCTTCGGACAAAAGCCTGTGTTCCAGGATAAGGGCTTGATGCTT
Source organism: Clostridia bacterium (assembly GCA_029238945.1). Taxonomy (GTDB): domain Bacteria; phylum Bacillota; class Clostridia; order Lutisporales; family Lutisporaceae; genus GWB2-37-7. Next base: position 5,965 of record JAQZBM010000144.1, on the reverse strand, counting down.
CGGGCTATTGTAGCCGCAGGAAGACAGGACATTAAGCCTGAGGGCTTGATTGCGAGAGACAAAGGCATAGAGGTTATAGGGGCCAGCAGCGACCACATGATACTTAATATAACTCATGCAGAAGGAAAATATAAGGTGGGAGATATCATAGAATTTGATGTCAACTACGGAGCACTGCTTGCTGCAGCTACTTCAGATTATGTGAGCAAAATTGTAAAGTAACCTGAATATTAAAATTCAATAAACGATTGTAAAAAGTATACCCTTTTGGTAATATTAGGCTAGCGATATTACCGGAAGGGTTATTTTTATCATATGGGGGGAAGGACAATGGCAACTTGGATAGCACATTTAAGAGTAGCTGAGAAGCTCTTAGAAAGGTTTGAGAACATTGATGTAAGGGCTTTTCTGGTAGGCAATATAGGTCCCGATGCAGGTGTACCAAACGAGGATTATAGTGCTTTTACTCCACCGCAAAACATAACTCATTGGTACGATGAGTCTAAAAATATTGACACTGAGGATTTCAGGGGAAAATACCTGAAGGACGTTTCAAACTATAGCATAGATTCAAAGTCCTTCTATCTGGGCTATTATGTCCATTTACTGTGTGACGTTGAGTGGTCAAAGCTTTACAGGAAGAAGAAGGAGGAGCCTTTGTACAAGGAGGGTCTTGAGAAGGACCCGAGGTTTGTGTGGGTGATAAAGAAGGACTGGTACGGACAGGATGACGTATATTTAAGAGACAATAAGGATTGTATTTTCTTCCGGGAATTCATAAAAATAAAGGAGTTTCCCAATAAGTACCTTGACTTCTTTCCGGCAGATGCCTTCAGCTGCAAGGTAAATTACATATCAAACGAGTATCTGAGCAGCCAAGAGAATCTAGACAGGGAATTTATCTATCTTTCTAAGGCTGAAATGGACAGCTATGTAGAAAACGCAGTAAAAGTAACTGCTGATAGAATTGCTGAGCTGGGAATACTATAGTCGTATATTATATCGAGTATAGACAGGAGGTACAGACTTGAGGGATAAATTCAGATTAATCCTATTTGTTCTAATAGCAGTCCTGGTTTTCAGCTTTAACTCAGAGGTATCCGCGGAGGAGGAAAGGAGCTACTATATCGATGTTTTCCAAGTAACAGTAAGGATTACCGAGAACGGAGATTTGGAAGTAAGTGAAGAGATTACATACGTATTTGACGGTGCTTTTAATGGCATATACAGAACTATAGACCCTACAGGCAGCGAAGGCATAGAAGAAATTAGGGTGGCAACGGTGGAAGGAAGAAGACAGCTTCAACTGATCCATGGTGAAGGAAAGCATGACAACAACAATACGTTTGTAGTTCTTAAGGATGAAAATAAGCATAAAATTGTAGCGATGTCTAAATCAGCAGATGAAAGGAAGACCTTTATCATCAGTTATCTGGTTAAAAGACCTGTGATGAAGTACAATGATATTTCAGAGCTGTATTGGAAGTTTATGGGCACAGAGACTGATGTGAAAATAAATCGCTTCGAGGTAGTGATTGAGCTGCCTTCAGGAGTAGAAAAGACTGACATCAGATCCTTTGCTCACGGTCCTTTGTCCGGAAATGTAACTATAAATAATAACAGCAGCGTCGTCTTATCCGTAGATGCATTGCGTCCTCACAATATGGTAGAGGCAAGAATTCTGTTTCCTGCAGAGGCTTTAAACAAACTTGCCAAGTATAGGGATGAAAATGCATTGAACAGGATACTTGCTGAGGAAGAGCAGCGGTCAGAGGAAGCCAACAGAAAGAGAACTGCAGTCAGGATTTTCATTAGCTTGGCATTTTTACTGGCTTTTATTGAGCTTCTTATGATTGCGTTTATTTACTTCCGATATGATAAGGAGCATAAATCAAGCTTTCAGGACAGGTATTTGAGAGAACTGCCCTATAGCTACTCTCCTGCGGTTATGGCGGTACTGTGGAACTTTGGCAAGGTGACTCCGAAGGAAATTACGGCAACCTTGCTGGACTTAGTACGAAGAAAACTATTGGAGCTTAAGGCGAATGACCTTGATGAATATATCTTCATAAAAACTAAGACATACAACAAAGTAGAACTTTCAGAGCATGAGATATTTCTTATAAACTGGCTTGTAGATGAGATTGGAGACGGCAGTAAAATAAGTATTAATCAGCTCAAGGAGTATACAAAAGAAACCAAGAACGCACAGAGCTTCAAGGCAAAATATGATGCATGGGTAGAGCTTATTAAGCAGGAAGCGGACAGCATGCAGTTTTTTGACAATAATTCAAGAGCGGGAGTGCTGCTGGGAGTGATTACAGGTCTTATAGGCCTTGTGTTCGGCGCAGTTACACTTATACTTCATGAAAATATACCGGGCTTTTTGATACTGCTATTTGCTTCTTTGATACTGATGCTTTACTCAGTTTTTGTAAAACGCCGCTCACAAATAGGTGCAGAGCATTTCAGCAGGTGGAAAGCATTTAAAAGGTACCTGGTAGACTTTAATTCCCTTGAGAAAGCAGAGCTGTCCCAAATTAAATTATGGGAGCATTATCTTGTATATGCAATATCTCTGGGGGTTGCCAAGGAAGCTATAAAACAGCTTAAAGTAAGATTTAAGGACGAGGATTTCAGAAATAGAGATTTGACTTTCATGTACTACGGGTATTTTGGTTATTATGGTCTTGGAATGAGACATCTTGATTTAATTGACCATATAACTGCTGATTTGATTAAAACTACAGAGTCAACATACACACAGGCAATATCACAGCTTTCTTCAGGGGGCGGCTCAGGCGGAGGTTTCTCCGGAGGTGCCGGAGGAGGAGGCGGCGGCGGTGGAGCCGGTGCATTTTAATAAGGGGGAGTAAGGTTGAAGAAAAAAACAATTTTAGCAATATTAATGATTTTAGCAGTAATGCTGACCTCTTGTACCTCAGGCACAGTAAGTGCAAGCTTTAACAAAGAAAGCTATCCAAGAGTTGATGGTTCTACCGCTACAATTCCTCTGTCCGAAGCTTTTGCTGCCGAACTGCTTTCATTGAAGCCGGAGGAAGCAAAAGAATTTATAAAGCACAATACCACTCATAATGCCTATGTAAATCTTATCGAAGGCAAAGCAGACATAATATTTGTGACAGAACCTTCGACAGACGAGCTTGAGCTGGCGAAAACTGCCGGCATCGACCTTGAGGTAGTTCCAATAGTGAAGGAAGCCTTTGTTTTCCTGGTCAATAAGGCAAACCCCGTAGATACTATTTCAGTAAAGCAGCTGCAGGACATATATCAGGGAAAAATCACCAATTGGAAGGAGCTTGGGGGACCGGATAAGGAAATAATACCTTATCAAAGACCTGAAAACTCAGGAAGCCAGACGATTATGCTGAATATGGTAATGAAGGGACTAAAAATCATGGATACTCCAACAGAGCTGAGGCCGGGAGGTATGGCAGAACTGATAGAAGTCGTTGCAGCCTATGACAACTCAGACAAGGCATTAGGTTACTCTGTATATTACTATGCTAACTCAATGTATAACAAGGAAACCATCAAATTTGTAAAGGTAAACGGAGTAGAGCCTAACAATGAAAACATCAAGAGCGATAAGTATCCGTTCACCAGTGCGTACTATGCAGTTTTAAAAAAGTCAGAGCCTGAGGATTTCGGCGCAAGGAAGCTGCTTGAATGGATACTGTCAGACCGGGGACAAAAGGTAGCAGAGCAAAGCGGCTATGTACCTTTAAGGTAGGGTGAGAAAATGAAAAAGTTTTCAATATTACTAGCATTACTGTTGATGATTACTGTGGGCTGTGAAGAGAAGAGCAATACTGCAGCAGCGGAGGATAAAAGCGATTTAACAGCACCTGTAGAGCAGAAGGTCAAGGAAATAATGCCTTTTAAGGACAGGAAATACATATATGAAAATGGCATAGATATAAAATTTGAAGAAGTCAATGAGAGAGACGAAAATATGGTAAGGCATGCATACAACTATCCAACAATATCCGGGTTAAAGGATAAAGAAGTACAGGATAGAATTAATAAAGAGGTTGAAGAAGTAGGCAAGTCCATGCTTTCAGAAATAGAAACAAAGTTTGCATCATTGAAAAAGCAGGGTGAACTAAAGATTAATCAGAAAAATATAAACGCTTTTTTATCTTATAATTACAATAATGTGATTTTTATAGAATATGGCGCGAGCATTGATTTTCCATATACAGAGGGAGAAACGTTTCAAAAATATAGGAACCTTTGCTTGGGATATGATTTAAATACGGGAGAAAGAATCAAATTGGAGGATGTTTTTAAACCAGGCAGTGATTATAAGACTAAGCTGAACAATTTTGTATGTCAATATATTATAGAACACAATTATGACGATTATAATTCAGAGAGAATGACAAAGCCCTTTCAGGGAATTCGCGACTATCAAAGCTTTTCACTTAGCTCTGATGGTCTGATAATAATACTGGATGAGAAAAATGACGAGTTTGTATACTATGGAAGTCCGGAATATGTTTTTATACCAATGAAGGCTTTGCAGGATGAACTGTATATATTTGACAGATACTTTGAAGAAGGAAAGAATATATATGAAAAAGAAAAGCTTAGTAAAAAGCTGCTGCCAAATACTATAGAATTTAAAGCAAACAAGCTGATTCAGGAAGAAGACAAGAAGTACTTTTTAAGCATTGTGGAAGGTGAATTTATAAACGTACCGGATAAGGAAATCGAAGCAAAGCTTAACGAAATGGTGCAATGCAGCCTGGACATAGATGCTTTCAAGAAAAAGGCTAAGAATGAATCAGTATCCGGCAGAATGTCATACTACAACTTCCGCGTGGATATTTTCCTTAATTCAGGAGGATATTTAAGTGTTGCTTCTAATGAGAATTTACAGCAGGGCGGCCGGCATAAAAATGAGCTTAAACCCTTCAATTATGATTTCGGCTTGAATAAGGAGCTTAATTTAGAAGACATATACACAGATCTTGAGAGCCTAAAGGAAGAAATGAAGAGGCAGATAGAAATTAATAGAATACCTGTACCGGAGGAGATACTAGACAGCAGCATAGAGAAAGCTATTCAGACAAATAAATTTTATTTTGATGAATACGCAGTTGTGATATATTTCTCACAGGAGGGTGTTGAGCTTGAAAGCTATAATCAATGGATATGGATACCATGGAATGAGCTTATTAAAGATAAGATAAAGTTTCTGCAATGATTTGGATGTAAAATTTTATGAAATATATTATTGACGCGAACGTGTGTTCGCGTTATAATTTTAATAAGATTAAATGAGGAAGTGTTTTTATGGTAGAGTTTATTGTAAATCAAGCCTTGAAAATGCATCGAAAAATTGAAATAATATACTTATGTGACAAAGGCATCACCGAGCGGGTAATTAAGCCCATAAAGCTTGAGAACAACGTCTTGGAAGCCTTTTGCTTCACAAAGAACTCCATCAGAAAATTCAAGATGGAGGGAATATTAAGCGCTAGCTATACAATAAGCAAAAAGGCAGGTTAAGCAGATGAAGGATCAAGGCTACAGTTTGTTTGATTTCAACAGAGAGCAGCAAAAGGAGAAGGACAGTCCTCTTGCCATGAGAATGAGACCGGAAACACTTGATGAATTTGTAGGACAAGAGGACATAGTAGCTCCCGGAAAGCTGCTTTATAGAGCTATAAAAGCTGATAAACTCACCTCTGTAATATTTTACGGGCCTCCGGGTACCGGTAAGACTACATTGGCTAGGATTATTGCCAATACCACAGAAGCACATTTTGAACAGCTGAATGCTGTTACCTCAGGCGTAGGAGACATCAGGAGGGTAGTGGACGAGGCGAAAAGCAGAAAGGGCATGTACAATAAGAAAACCATTCTTTTTGTAGATGAGATACATAGATTCAACAAATCCCAACAGGACGCCATGCTTCCATATGTTGAGGACGGT
>JAQZBM010000143.1 GCA_029238945.1 Clostridia bacterium | reverse complement strand
ATTCTTTCTCTTGCTGTCATTTTGCCTGATTTGTGCTGCTTCTCGATTCTTTTTTCGCCGCCGCCTGCTTGTATGGTTTCCAGCCTTGAATGCAAATCATTTATCTTATCAACTGACATAAGCTTCTCCTCTACACTTCCATTATTTTCAGTTCTTTATCGATTATAAGTTTTGCTTCTGTAGCTTTTGCGATTTCTTCCAAGGTTACGCCTTCAGCAATTTCCTTCAGCACTAGTCCATCCTGTGTATACTCCATTACTCCCATTTCTGTTACAATCATGTCAACTACTCCCTTTGCTGTAAAAGGCAGTGTACATTCCTTCAGTATTTTGGGTTTTCCTTTGGCTGTATGCTCCATGGCGATAATGACCTTTTTGGCGCCGACAACCAAGTCCATTGCCCCTCCCATTCCGGGGACCATCTTGCCGGGTATCATCCAGTTTGAAAGGTTGGCCTGCTCATCAACCTGCAATGCGCCCAATACAGTTGCGTCAACATGTCCGCCTCTTATCAGCATAAAGGAGGCGGCACTGTCAAAGAAAGCGGCTCCTATGTTTGCAGTTATGGGCATACCCCCTGCATTGACCAAATCCTTATCTTCCTTGCCTGCTTCCGGTGCAGGTCCCATGCCTAAGAAGCCATTCTCAGACTGTAAAATAACTTCAATATCCTCCGGAATATAATTTGTTACCATAGTCGGCATGCCTATGCCCAGGTTTACAACATCTCCATCCTTTAACTCCTTGGCAACTCTTCTTGCTATAAGCTCTCTTGCATCCATTAGCATTCCCCTCCCTTAACAATTATGTCCACAAGAATCGAAGGTGTCATTACATAGTTAGGGTCAATCTCTCCTACCTCCACAATCTCGTCACATTCAGCTATAACAAAATCTGCTGCAGCTGCCATCAATGGGTTGAAGTTCCTTGTTGATTTGTTATAGAAAACATTGCCCTGCTTATCTATTTTAGTTCCTTTGATTATTGCAACATCTGCGCGCAGCGGAAGTTCAAGAAGATACTCCCTGCCGTTTATCGTAATCTTCTGTTTGCCTTCCTCGACTACTGTTCCTAAACCCGTCGGCGTCAATATGCCGCCTAAGCCACCGCCGCCTGCTCTTACCTGTTCCGCAAGTGTGCCTTGAGGAACCAGCTCCACTTCAATTTCCTTCTCATTCATCTGTCTTCCGGTTTCAGGATTTGTGCCTATATGTGATACTATTACCTTCTTCACGCTTTTATTGACAATAAGCTTCCCTATTCCTCTGTCCGGAAAGGCTGTGTCATTTGCTATTATAGTTAGCCCCTTTATACCGCTTTTTATTATCTCATCTATCATTGCTTCAGGGGTGCCATTACCTAAAAAGCCCCCTATCATTATTGTCATGCCGTCTTTGATATTCTTTACGGCATCTTTGGCTGCCGTCAATTTATTTTTCACTGTTATTACCCCCTTATTTTTCTACGATTAAAGCCGTGCCCATGCCTCCGCCTATGCACAATGTTGCAAGACCGTACTTGGAATCCCTTCTCTGCATTTCATAGAGCAGAGTTGTAAGAATTCTTGCACCGCTTGCTCCTACAGGGTGTCCAATGGAAATAGCTCCTCCATTGACATTTACCTTTTCCATATCAAAGTTCAGTTCCTTTGCTACAGAAAGCGCTTGTGCAGCAAAAGCCTCATTAGCTTCAATCAAGTCTATGTCCTTTACCTCCAGCTTCGCTCTTTCCAAAGCTTTTTTCGTAGCAGGTACAGGGCCTATGCCCATTATGCTAGGATCTACCCCCGCTGAAGCAAAGCTTACGATTTTCGCTAAGGGCTTAATGCCAAGCTCTTTAGCCTTATCTGCCGACATAACTACCAGTACTGCTGCTCCGTCATTTATTCCGGACGCATTGCCTGCTGTGACTGAACCATCCTTCTTAAATGCTGGTTTCAGCTTTGACAGTGACTCAGCTGTAACTCCCGCCCTTGGGAATTCATCCTTCTCAACCACGAGGTCGCCTTTTTTACTTGATATTACTACAGGCACTATTTCTTCCTTGAATCTGCCCTCCTTCATTGCTTCCTCAGTTTTATTCTGGCTGGCTGCCGCAAAGCAGTCCTGCGCCTCTCTTGAGATGTTATATTTCTCTGCCAAGTTCTCAGCAGTAATTCCCATATGATAATCATTGAATATATCCCACAGCGAGTCATATATCATAGAATCCATAATCTGGTCATGTCCCATTCTATAACCTGTTCTTGCTTTCTTTAAAATATAGGGTGCCTGGCTCATGTTCTCTGTTCCTCCTGCAAGCACCACTTCACTTTCACCGCTCATTATTGCCTGTGCAGCCATTTCCACTGATCTTAAGCCTGAACCGCATATCATGTTTATTGTAACGGCAGGCTTCTCTACGGGGATTCCCGCATTTACAGCCACCTGTCTTGCAACTCCTTGTCCCAGGCCTGACTGAAGTACACATCCCAATATGGTTTGGTCAATCATGTCCGGTGCTATACCTGCTCTTTTCATTGCTTCCTTTGCAGCTATTGCACCCAGCTCAGCCGCCGAAACTCCTGATAATGAGCCGCCGAAGCTTCCTATTGGCGTCCTGGCAGCACTAGCTATTACTACTTCTTTCATTGCTTCATCCTCCAATTAATAAAATATGACCCAGCACCCATGTACCTATAAGTATACATAAGTGCTGGGTTTTATAGGTTTGACAACAAAGGGGGTCTTTGCTATCGCATATAAAGCAGTACTATTGTATTAGTTTTTATTTAGCCCGAGAATTTCTCTTGCTTCATCCGGTGTAGCGATTTCTCTTCCCAGCTCCTTAGCAATCCTTGCAATTCGCTCAACAAGCATTGCATTTGTGGCAGCTACACCCTTTTTGTACAATAGAGTATCCTCTAGTCCGGTTCTTGCATGTCCGCCCAGTAAAATCGCCATGGCAAGCATAGTTACCTGTGAAGGACCAATTCCTGATACATTAAAGGTTGAGCCTGCTGGCAGACATTCCACCATATGCAGCAGATTCTTCGGAGTACCTGCTGCAGAGCCCTTTACATTCATAACAAGATTGAAATGCAATGGGCCCTTAAGCACACCTTCCTTCAGAAGCAGCTTTGCGTTGTCAATCATACCTAAGTCAAAGGCCTCCAGCTCCGGCTTTATATTATTGGCATACATCTTTTCTGCCAATTCCTTTATCAAGTCAAAGGGGTTTGCGTTTACTATGTTTGGAAAGTTGGATGAACCCGTAGATAAGCTTGCCATATCAGTATTCAAGTCCAGCATTTGTCCTCTCCATTCAGATGTATTGCCGCCGCCCCTTGCGCCGGTAGATACCTGTGTAATTATTTCGCATTTCTTTTCTGCAAGCTTATCCAACACTTGCTTATATAGCTCCCTGTCACAGGTAGGCTTGCCTTCCTCATCCCTTACATGGATGTGAGCCACTGCTGCGCCCAGCTCCCTGCAACGAATAATGTCCTCTACAATTTCATCTACTGTTATAGGAGTACTTGGGTTAAGTTCCTTTGTCGGTACATTACCTGTAGGCGCAATTGTAATAATTAACTTCTCCACTTTTATTCCTCCTCCTACGATGTACGAGATACTATAGTACCTCTTTTGCTGTCTTTTCTATTGCTCTTTCCAGCATTCCATAAAGCTCATCAACCTCTTCATGAGTTATGCTGATAGGAGGTGAAATCAGGATATGGTCGCCTCTTACTCCATCAACAGAGCCTCCACCGGGGTAAACCACCAAGCCTTCCTCAAGACTCTTATTTGTTATTACGCTCTTTACCTTAGCTGATGTCGGGAAAGGTTCTTTAGTCTTCTGGTCCTTAACAAATTCTATACCTATCATAAGGCCCTTGCCCCTTATATCCCCAACTATAGGATACTTGTATAGAGCCTGCAGCTTTTCCATCAGGTATTCACCTTGAACCTTGGAGTTCTCTACATAATTTTCTCTTTCTATGATTCCCATTACACAGTTTGCCACAGCAGCAGATAATGGATTACCGCCATAGGTATGTCCATGAACAAATTCTCCTGTACCCTCAACCATTATCTTGTTGAATATTTCATCATTTACTATAGTAGCGCCAAGAGGTGAATAACCGCTGCTCATACCTTTTGCTGTTGTCATAATATCAGGAACTACGTCATAGTGATTGATTGCGAATTTTTCTCCGGTTCTTCCATAGCCGGCCATAACTTCATCTATAATCATCAGCACATCGTATTTTGTACATATCTCTCTTATTACCTCGAAGTACTCCTTTGGCGGGTTTGCCCCCGGAGCCGCCGAGCCTATTACCGGTTCTGCGATAAATGCACTTATATTTTGTGGCCCTTGCCTTAGTATTTCTCTTTCAAGCTCATATGCACAAGCAAGTCCGCATTCAGGATATTTGCTCTTGTATGGACATCTATAGCAATAAGCTTGATTTATCTTCGGGAAATTCAGCAGCAGCGGGTCATATATCTTTCTTCTGCCGGTAATACCTGTCATAGAAAGTGAGCCCATAGTGTTTCCGTGGAAGGAAGTCCATCTTGATATTACCTTCCACTTTGTTGTAGCATCGCCGTCTCTCTCAACGAAGTATTGGCGGGCTATTTTTATTGCAGTTTCTGTTGCTTCTGAACCACCGGATACAAAGTATACATGATTTAAATCACCGGGAGCCCATTCTGCGATTTTTTCTGCACACTTTTCAATTGGCTCTGCTGTAAAACGTGAAAGGTGAGTAAAAGCAATCTTCTTTATTTGCTCAGCTGTTGCTTCGGCTACTTCCTCGTTGCCATGACCGATATTTGCTACTGCAGAACCTGAGCAGCCATCCAGATACTTTTTACCGTCTTCACCATACAGATAAACGCCTTTTCCGTATGCAATTTTCGGATAATGCCAGTTCTGATTTCTGTAAAATACATTGTTTTTTGGTGCTTTGTTTTGACTCATTTTCACTTTCCCCCTAAATTAATTATGCTGATATGGATTTCTCCTTCGCAAACATACCTCCGTTGTTGAACATTTCTCTGTCAAGGTCACCTTCCATTGATGATACCAATACAGCTGTAAGGTTATCTCCCAATGAATTTGTTGAAGTATGTATCTGGTCAATTATACGATAAATTCCTGCAACCAAGGCAACGGCTTCCAAAGGCAAGCCCATGCTTGTTATCAATGCTATACCCAATATCAAGCCTGACTGTGGAACTGCAGCACAACCTACCGCCATCAATGTTCCTGTAAGCACCAGCATAGCTTGTTGGCTCAAAGCTACAGGAAGTCCGTAAATTTGTGATACGAACATTACTACTAAACCAAAGAAAATTGAAGTTCCGTTCATATTGATTGTGGCTCCCAGAGGAAGCACAAAGCTTGCAGTCTCTTTTGGAATACCAAGTTCCTCACTGGCTACTCTCATTGTAACAGGAAGGGTAGCGCTGCTGCTGCAAGTACTAAATGCCAATAGCCACTGTTGGAAGGTTTTCTTGTAGAATTTCATAGGACTTACTTTCCCAATCAATATGAGCAATGCTGTATATACTACCCCTATAAGCAATAAATTTGCTGTATAATCGGCAAGTATGAACTTGAATACAGGTCCAAATATCTTAAGTCCAAATAGTGCAGTGGCCTTTGCCATTAATGCGAATACTCCGTATGGAGTGAACTCAACTACTATATCAGTTATCTTATACATTGCATCTGAAGCTCTGTCTATTACATCTACCAGTATTTGTCCTTTTTCGCCCATCATCAGAAGAGCTGCTCCAATGAATATACTGAAGGATATTATCGGAAGCATTTCGCCTTTTGCCATTGAATCAATCGGGTTTGTTGGGAAAATACCTAAAATCTGCTCCTGTACGCTTGGAAGCACTTTCATTTCCACGCTGTTTGCCATTTCACCCAGTACAAGTCCTGCACCAGGCTTCATAACCTGCGCTATTATTAGACCGATGGATACTGCAGCACAGGTTGTAAGGAAGAAAATTACCAGTGACTTTATACCTATGCTTCTAAGCTTCTTTAAGTCTGTGAGGTGAGATACACCGCTTATGATTGAGAAGAAAACAAGAGGCACGATAATCATTTTGATTAATCTTAGGAATAAGTCGCCTACCAGTTGGAGCCAGGGCATAAGGAATGCAACAAATGGACTTTCAACTCCGATGTTGCTTAGAATTATACCAAATATAGTACCAAGTATAAGACCTAAAAATATCTTGTGGACCAGTTTCAACTTTTTCATAGACATCCTCCTAATAATTTAGTTTATAAATTCGTGTCTAAAGTTTTTACTTTGCCTTCCAAACATCCCCCCAATACTTCTAACATAAGACTGCTTCAACTGCTAATACAACTCATGCTGCATTTGCTGCTGTAAAAATAAAAAACCCAATACTAATAACCCCTAACGGGTAATTAGTATTGGGTTTTATTCACTAAACAACTTGGGTTACCTCATTGACGTAAATAAAGCAATACTTACTTTAAATTCTCTTTTTCCTGCCATTTCAGATATCTGTCATATACGCCCTTAATACCTACAATTACAGCCTTCTGAGAGTATCCAAAATATCTGGACTCTACTTTCTTTATCAAATCCTCAATACCTTTTTCTCTTATATTATGTCCTACAATAAGATATCGTAGAAATTCTTTACAAAGATCTGATAGCAAAGTAACCATCATATCCTCTACGATGCCGGTTTTCGTATTTATCAGAAAACCAACTCCTAGAAGCTTATGTAAGTGTGCAGCAGACATATCCTCAGGCAGCTTTGCGTAATAGACAAAGTAAGCGGTATCTTCTCCAAAGTCCCGCATCTTGTTATCACCCTTTTCAACAACTGCTTTCAACTAATATATATTTGTATTCTTGTATATTTATTCGATGTGTTCTTTAATATTCCTTCATGTTTTTCTAATAAATTTTTAACAACCTAAAATTATTTTAAAAGCAAGTTTTTTTGCGCCTTGCCATAAAGTATGAT
>JAQZBM010000142.1 GCA_029238945.1 Clostridia bacterium | reverse complement strand
CGGAGAGGTCACACCTGTTCCCATACCGAACACAGAAGTTAAGCTCTCCAGTGCTGATGGTACTTGGACCGCAGGGTCCTGGGAGAGTAAGTCGTCGCCAGGTAATTGTTCCTCAATAGCTCAGTCGGTAGAGCATGCGGCTGTTAACCGCAGGGTCGTTGGTTCGAGTCCAACTTGAGGAGCCATTTTTATTTTTTGCAGAAATTATTTGAATATAAAAAGTTAAATAACAGAAACTAAGCTTAAGGGAGAGAAATAAAAATTCTCTCTTTTTTTTATAGACAGGAGACTTAATATTGTCTGCTTCTACAAATTTTGTTATTATTATATAGTAAAATATGTCGAAATTAGTCTCGAGTCTTTGGTCGCTTGCCTCTATCGCTTAAGGAAGCGATTGATGATTCATGGTCTGTTGAAATATTAAATTGACAACGGGGAGTTGATTTTACAATGCTTTTATGTCATAAAAATCATGCTAAAACAGTACTTTTATGCCTAATGATTATGATACTACTTGTCATCCCTATTGCTTCTGCCAATGCAGACGGCATAAGAACAGAAAAGTCCATCGACCGCACTTATCTGGAGCAGAGTACTCCTGACTGGTCATTCATGAAGCAGGATACTGCCGTCAAGGGGATATATATGACAGCGCTGACTGTGACAAATCAGGAGAAATTAGCTAAGCTTATTAAGCTGATAGATGAGACTGAGCTTAATGCGGTAGTTATAGATGTTAAAAGCGATGAAGGTATGGTGATGTACCAAACGGAAATAGCAGATGCTCAGTTCGCAGGTGCAAATACAAAAGTCATCATTGAGGATATAGACAGTGTATTAAAGCTTCTTAATGAAAAGGATATTTATCCTATAGCCAGGATAGTTACCTTTAAGGACAATAAGGCAGCCAGCAAGTTTCCAAACCTCGCCGTAAAGAATGTAAGCGGTACTATTTGGAGGGATCGAAACAAGCAGGCATGGCTTAATCCATATAATAAAGAAGCCTGGGATTATGTTGTGAGCATAGCTGAGGAAGCAGCTGCAAAGGGCTTTAAGGAAATACAGTTTGACTATGTGAGATTTCCTACGGATGGGAATTTGAAGCTGATAAACTATGGAAACAGCGCAAGCAAAAGCAAGCCTCAGGCAATCGCCGATTTCTTAAAATATGCAAGAGAAAAACTATCTGACATGGGAGTTGTAGTATCAGCCGATGTATTTGGATTGGTAACAACTGCAGAATCAGATATGAATATAGGGCAACTGCTTGAACCTCTTGCAGAAAGCGTGGATGTAATCTGCCCAATGGTTTATCCGTCTCACTACGGCAAAGGAAGCTATGGTGTTGCTGAGCCGGATTTTGAGCCCTATAAAATAGTGAACTATAGTATGAAGGTAGCAAAGCAAAGGCTGGATAAGGATGAAAAATCCATTGCCAGGCTTCGACCATGGCTACAGGACTTTTCAGCTGTTTATCTGCCAAAATATAAAAAGTATGGACCTGCCGAAATACGTGCGCAAATTAAAGCTACCAATGATGCAGGTGTAGAGGAATGGATACTATGGAATGCAGCCAACAGATATACTGTCGGAGGCTTGAATAAGGAATAAAATTAGAGTGACAGCATAAATCACATACATACAGGTATGTGATTTATTTTTAAGTAAACTGTAGATATATGTCGCTATATATCAAAAAATGAACTATAAATATAGTTTAATTACCACATTATAACTTTACCCCGGTTTAGGTCTGTGATACAATATATAGTACGAAGCAGGGTTGATGAGCACTAAATATTGATAATTCAATTGCTCTAAGCCCTTGTAAATAGGGACTTTGGCACATATAAGTCGCATTAATGCTTTTGTACTAGACAGAATGTATTGTGTGTGATTTATAAATAGACGTAAACGATTGAGTGCTATTTGAAGCATTTATTTGTATTAGCACAAAACGTATAGAAAGGGGAGGCTTATGATTAAAGTTGTAAAACGTAATGACACTATAGTTAAGTATGAGAGAAATAAGATTAAGACAGCCATTGAGAGAGCTATGGCAGAAACAAAGCTTGGTGTCGATACAGTGCTTAGTGAGGAATTGTCAAAAAAGATTGAAGCAAGAGTTAAGAGCTTGGATTCTCCGGTCCATGTAGAGGAAATACAGGATATTGTAGAGTTCGAACTCATGGAAAGCAGCAGAAAAGATGTTGCTAAACAGTACATAATTTACAGAAGTGAACAGGCAAAGTCAAGAGCTTCCAGACAAAAGAGTGATGATAGACATCTTACAGATGAGTTTATCAGCAGATATAAACATAAACCATCGCCTATGAACAAACTGGGCAACTTTGTATACTACAGAACATATTCAAGATGGATAGAAGAAGAAAGGCGAAGAGAATATTGGTGGGAAACTGTAAGACGTGCAGTTGAATATAATTCCAGTCTTGTACATACAACAAGAGAAGAAGCTGAAGAGCTTTTTGATAACATATATAATCTGAGACAGTTTTTGTCAGGCAGAACCTTCTGGGTGGGGAATACTCATGTAGCAAAGCACTATCCAATGGCTAACTACAACTGCTCCTTCCAGATAATCGACAGCTTTGAAGCTTTCAGGGATGTCTTCTATCTGCTTATGATAGGCTCAGGTGTTGGAGTAAGAATACTTAAGGACGATGTGGCGAAGCTGCCGAAAATACGTACTGACTATGAGATAATACATAAGGATTACAGCCCGATACCGAAGAAGGAAAGAGAAGACAGCACCAGCTTGGAGTTCTTCTACAAGAATACTGCAAAGGTTACAATCGGTGACAGTAAGGAAGGCTGGATTCAGTCTCTGGATTTCTTATTCAAGCTTCTATACAGCAGTGAATACAGAAATGTAAAAACTATAATCATGGATTATGACCATGTAAGACCAAAGGGTGAAAAACTGAAGAACTTCGGAGGAACTGCAAGCGGTCATACAAGCTTGAAGAACATGTTCCAAAAGATAGATAAGGTTCTGAAGAAACGCGGCGCATTGGATGATCTTAAGAGAGTTAAGCTTAAACCAATCGATTGTCTTGATATAGCCAATATCATTGGTGAAAACGTCGTTGTTGGCGGTGTCAGAAGAACTGCTGAAATTGCATTGATTGACCCTGAGGACAAGGAGTGCATAGAGGCAAAGTCCCATATCTACAAGCAGGTAGACGGACAATGGACTGTTGACAAGGAATTGATACATAGACAAATGAGTAACAACTCTATCTATTATAATAATAGACCTTCAAGAGAAATGCTGCACTGGCAGATTGAGCAAATGAGATATTCAGGGGAGCCGGGCTGGATAAATGCCGAGGCTGCTTCAAAGAGAAGACCAAACATGAACGGTGTTAACCCATGCGGAGAAATTCTGCTTGATTCAAAGGGTTTATGCAACCTTACAACCTTGAATGTATATTCCTTTGTAAGGCCAGATAAATCAATAGATGTGAACAGCTTAGTAAGAGCACAGAAGCTGTCAGTAAGAGCAGGCTACAGAATGACCTGCGTTGAGCTGGAGCTTCCGCTTTGGGATGCAGTACAGCAGAGAGATAAGCTTCTTGGCTGCTCCTTGACAGGCTGGCAGGACATGGTGAATGCTACAGACATGTCAAGAGAAGAGCAGGCTGACTTACTGGAGCTACTACGAGAAACAGCTCACAGAGAAGCTGAAGCCTATGCTAAGGAATTGGGAGGCAAGGTGCCTTTGCTTTCAACAACTGTAAAGCCGGAGGGTACACTCAGCCAGCTTCCTTCAGTTTCAAGCGGCGTACACTATTCTCATTCGCCATACTTCATAAGAAGAGTGAGAATAAGTGCGGATGACCCGCTGACAAAGGTATGCGAGGAGCTTGATTATCCTGTGCTTCCTGAGGTTGGTCAGGACTGGGAGACTTGCTCAACAAAGGTAATTGAATTTCCGGTTAAGGCACCTGAGGGAAAAACGAAGTACGATGTAAGTGCTTTGGAACAGCTTGAAAACTACAAAACCTTCATGAAGCACTATGTTGACCATAACTGTTCTATTACCATCCATGTAAGAAATGATGAGTGGGATGCAGTAGAGCAATGGGTTTGGGATAATTGGGATGAGGTAGTAGCGTTATCCTTCCTGTCCCTCGACGACAACTTCTATAAGCTTCTTCCTTACGAGGCCATAGATGAGAAGGAGTACAACAAGAGACTGCAGGCAATGAAGCCTTTTGTACCATCCTTAATCTCAAAGTATGAAAAACAGGAAACACAAATCGATATTGGCAATGACGGCTGTGAGAATGGCATCTGTCCTGTAAGATAATTGATAAGCCTTGTATTTTATTGGAATACAAGGCTTATTTATATATATAAACTGTTTGATTGTGTTATAATAGGGATAGATTTTTAGTTATTTGTAATGAGCAGGGAGGATTCAATATGGATTATAACAGCATTTTAAAGGATGCCAAAGAAACAATAGGTAAGAAGTGCAGAGTCTGCAAGGAGTGCAATGGTATTGTCTGCAGAGGAGAAATACCAGGTGTTGGAGGAAAAGGCACCGGTGAAGGCTTTTCAATAAATTATGCAAAGCTAAAAGAAATTAAAATAAATATGGATACTATATATGATTTCAAAGAGGTAGATACATCCGTAGAGCTATTCGGAAAGAAATTTGCATATCCGATTTTTGCAGCTCCTATAGGAGGCTTGAACCTGCACTACAGCGATGTACTGAACGATGAGACTTATTCAAGAGCTATCGTTTCAGGCTGCAAGATGGCAGGTGCAGCAGGCTTTACAGGAGATGGCGTTAAGGATGAGTTTTATGATTTGCCTTTAAAGACCATCGAGGAAGCAGGCGGATGGGGAATTCCGACTATAAAGCCTTGGAAGAAGGAAGAGGTACTGAACAAGGTGAAAAAGGCGGAAGCGGCAGGAGCACTGGCTGTAGCCATGGACGTTGACGCGGCTGGTCTGGCTTTACTGGCAGCTCTCGGCAAGCCTGTAAGCCCTAAGTCAGTTGATGAGCTGAAGGAAATAATATCATCAACAAAGCTGCCTTTCATCATAAAGGGTATAATGACTGTAAAAGGCGCCCTAAAGGCTTTAGAGGCAGGCGCCTATGGTATCGTAGTTTCAAACCATGGCGGAAGAGTACTAGACCAAACTCCTGCTACAGTAGATGTGCTTCCTGAGATAGCAGAGGCTGTAAAGGGAAAGATGAAGATTTTCATAGACGGCGGCATCAGAACAGGCATTGACGTAGTTAAGGTATTGGCTCTAGGGGCTGACGCAGTACTTATCGGAAGACCATACGCAGTTGCAGCATACGGCGGTGGAGCTGAAGCGGTTAAGATTTATACAGAGAAAATTGGCAAAGAGCTGAGAGAGACAATGATAATGACAGGCTGCAGCAAGCTTAGCGATATAGACGAGTCTGTAATTTATAAGCCAAGCAGAAGATAGGGCGATAAAATCTCTATCAGAACATTTAGATACAGTGTAATTAAGCGGGTTACTTAGTATTGTATATATTAAGTAACCCGCTTTTTGTTATGTGATGATATATTTCTTAAAATGTGTGCAGAAAAGGAAATTTATAGTAAAATATAAATAATGGAAGAATGTTCAAGCAGGATATACTCTACAGCTATAAGGTGCTTATAGGTCATAGTTCGTGATACATACCAAATATGGACTTATTGCGAACAATTCCGAGAGTGCGGGACGCTATACGATAGACCGAGCAAAAGGTACATTGAAGTAGTATAGTCTTTGAACAGTTAACTTTGTGGAATCGTATTTTACATAAGAAAGTAAGTGTAAACAATAGATTATTTATATAATGAAATGAGAGGTACAATTATATGTCAAGGCAACCTAAACAAGTTCATATCTATTTATACAGGAAAGATTTAAATGATTGTTATGAGTTTGCAATTTTTCAAAGATCAGATAACGAAGCATGGTGGCAAGGTATATGCGGCGGAGTAGAAGAGGGTGAAACTATTGAAGCAGGTGCAAGAAGAGAAATATTTGAAGAAACTGGAATCAGCGACAAGTTGCCGCTATATTGCTTAGATACCAAAAGTTATCTGCCTGCTAATATATTTTATGCTCAGACTCAAGCAATATGGGGTAAAGATATTATTGTAATACCTATGTATTTTTTTGCTATGCCTTTTGAAGGAATAATAAAAATCTCTGATGAACACAAGGATTTTAGATGGCTCAATTATGAAGAAGCTGAAAAATTAGTTTATTTTCATGACCAAAAGGTAGCCCTCTGGGAAGTAAAAGAAAGATTACTAAGAGAAAATCTTATTAGGTAGATTATGAGTATCCACTTTAGCACGCAAACTTTATATATTGAGAATTAGAAGAGTTCAAGATTGGGTCTCTTTTGGGTTTGGCTTCGTGGACCTTGGTACACCGTATAACAATGCACTCCTGTTGTTCGTGGACAAACTCTAGTTCACAAGTGGAATAATATCCTGAATATCAATTAATAGTTTGCAGTGCATTGTCACACCCCTTCGCCGGGAGCGGAGCTCCGCCAGTGGGAAGGGCTACAAGGTCCGGCTCAGAGACGTCGTGAGTGCGGAACGTTATATGAAAGATGAGGCAGAAAACGCGACGTCGTGTGCGGAATGTGTAAGCATGGCGTTGTAGTCTTAATTTTAAAATGTGAAATAAAATTATTTATATTTTCGGATGAAGAGAAAATAAAGAGAGGTATTTATGATTGAAAAAGTTTTGCTTGCAGGCAGGACAAAAAAGGATTGGTCTGTAAAAAAGGCGGGGGTAATCTGTACCCTGAGAGCGGCGGCGTTGATTATCAAAGATAATAAATTTCTTGCAGCAAAAAGTACGGACTATGATTGTTATTACACAGTTGGCGGAGGTATCGAAATAAATGAGACCTCGGAGGAAGCTGTTATTCGGGAAGTTTATGAGGAAACAGGCTATAGGCTTGAAATAGACAAACTTGCGTTTGTTCAAGAACGGT
>JAQZBM010000141.1 GCA_029238945.1 Clostridia bacterium | reverse complement strand
CTTTCTTATCCTTTGGTCCATGATGCAGAGACATAGGTCCTCCTATACAGCCTCCTGAGCAAACCATTCCCTCTATGAAGTTTCCTTCCAGCCTTCCCGCCTTTGCCAATTTCAGTGCCTTGTCGCATTCTTCAACCCCGTCGCAGCTTACCGGTCGGAAATCAGCCTCCAGCTCACATTCCTTTATCACTTGTTTGATAGCTTCTGTAAGTCCGCCGCTTCGGGCAAAAATTCTGCCGAAGAAGGAGGCATTGTTAAGCTCCAGCTCTTCGCAGTCCTGTATGTCAATTTCCATTGCATCTATCATGGCATACAATTCCTCAAAAGTGAGCACATAGTCAGTACTGCCCTTTACGCTGCTGCTCTGCGCCTCTCTCTTTTTTGCCAAGCAAGGACCAATGAATACAACCTTGGCACTTTCGTCAGTTTTCTTTATCAGCCTTGATACTGCTATCATAGGTGATACAGATGTTGATATATTTCCTTCAAGATCCGGATATTTCTTCTGCACCAGAGATACAAAGGACGGGCAGCAGGAGCTTGTCATAAAGCCTCTCTCAGCTATGGTTTCCGCAAACTCATGAGTCTCATGGTCTGCTATGATATCAGCTCCCAAAGCTGCCTCCACAACATCATGGAAGCCCATACTTTTAATTGCACCTATTACCTGACCAAGCTTTGCAAAGGTAAACTGACTGGATATTGCAGGCGCTACTACTGCATATATATTTATCTTGTTGTCCTTCGCAGCCTTTAATTCATTTATAACCTCTACAATCTGTGACTTGTCCATTATCGCTCCGAAGGGGCACTGATAGACGCAGGCACCGCATTGTATGCACTTTTCATTGTCAATGAAAGCCTTTCTGTTTTCATCAATGGATAAGGCATCAACGGGGCATGCGCGCCTGCAGGGTCTCATTACGTCAGATACTGCGTTATAGGGGCATGCCGTCTTACACTTGCCGCACTCCTTGCATTTCTGCTGATTAATATATGCCCTTTTGCCTACATGATAAATGGCATCGGCAGGACAAGCCTCGCTGCATCTTTGAGCCAGGCAGCCTCTGCAAGCCTCTGTTATAGTAAACCTGCTTATAGGACACTCATCGCAGGCAGCTCTTATCACTTCAATTATATTCGGATTGCGCTTATCTCCGCCCATTGCCAGCTTTACACGCTTTTTTGTAATTTCTCTTTCCTTATAAATGCAGCATCTAAACCTTGCCTTAGGGCCCGGGTCAACAATCTTTGGTATTGTTCTCTGCTTCTCCTGAAGGGTCCCTTCCAGTGCAAGCTTTGATACTTCCTTCAACACCTCATATCTAACTAACTGAACATCTGTTTCAAATTTCCTCATTCGATTCTCCCCACTATTCTAAATATAAGTAAGCTTAACTTCTTTGCCTAACTGTCGCATAAGCTTTGCCAGTTCTTCCACTACCTTACCCTTAATGCTCAGCTCTGCAGGAAATCCCGGATTCTGATGAGCCGGGTTTACGGCAGTTCCTACCCAAAGATTCAAATGAGTGCAGTCCTCAATTAAAAGTCTTGCGAGCTGGCTTGCTCCATCTTTTCCTGAAATCTTGGATATTGTATACGCATTTTGGTCAAAAATAAAGTCCCTGATTTTCTCTATGGCTTTACTTAAGGTAAGCACTCCCTCCGTTACCAAATCAATGCCCTTTAAATACGCCACAGGAGGTATTCCGGGATCATAAAAATCCATACTGACATTAAGAGCCTGTCCCAATTCTCGGGATACAATATTGGCGGCTGTTCCACCGCACACGACTTTTCTACCGCTGCCCTTCATCAGCATTCTTACCGCATAACTGTCGTCTTCCCTATCCTTCGGAGGTCCGGTAAACAGATTTACAGTCTCGGGCTGTCTAAGCTTTACAGTCACTACGGTAGCATCATCTCCGGGCTTGTATTCATAAAGATTCAAACAAGCATCTATAAGACCTTTTGATATATTTTTTGAGCATTTCTCGGATACTGACAGCTGTCCTATATAGTCTGCAACATTGTTCCACTGCCAGCCCAAATTTAGTATAGCTCCTACACCTGCATGAACCACACCATCACTTATTATAGTAAGAACGTCGCCTTCTTGCAACCGGAATTTACTTTCTTTTATCTTTCTGCCGTTAAATTCAAATTCTTTTTTATTCGGTTCCACGATTCTATTATTTTTAATAAGCACCAAGGGAGGGTTGTCATACTCAACAGCATATATGTTTCCGTCATTCATGACCTTCAATATTGTAAAGGTTGAGTAAGCCAGCTTCCTCACGTTACATACCGGCAATGTGTTTGCTATTGTGTCCACTGTCTCTGATATGCTTGCGCCCTCTCTAAGCATCGTACCTGCAATCTTTGAGGTTAAGGTCGCCAATATATTTGCCTTTACCCCGCTGCCGAGACCGTCAGCCAGTACAATTATCATACCATCCCCATGCTTTATGATTTCTACCTTGTCGCCGCAAAGCTCCTCTCCATGCTTATTTATACTGTCATAGCCTACATCTATAAAATAACCCATATTACTCACCTGTTTCTTGAATTGCTATCTCCTTCAATTTTGTCAAGGTTACCTTTGTTTCTGCAGTTGTCTCTCCCAATAAGCTGGCTATTTCCTGAGCGACACGCATTTGTTTCTCGATAACCCTTTGTGCTGCATCCAATGCATTTTCCTTTACTCGTTTAAGCTCTTCTCTCTGTTTTTCTTCCATTGTGTTATTGCTCATAATTGCTAATAGCATGCTTTGCTTTTCCAGATACAGTATATTCTGCTGCAGGACAATACCATAATTTTTGTAGAAAACTTTTTGTCCCAGCAGAGGTTTTTTTGTATCCCTGACCCTGCGGAAGTGTTCATCATCCATTATTATGGAAATAGGACGCTCCTTCAAATAATCAGCCTTTATTCCAAACAGCTTTTCTGCCGTCGGATTAATTTCCTTCACCTTAAGCTCCTCATCAATAAGCATAATTATGTTTGGTGTATTCTCGAAAATTACATTAGTTACACTTTCCGCTTTTCCTCTCATGAAAGGAAGGCACATATTCATCTCTGCCATTCCCTCCAGTACTGCCTGGGCCTTTTCACGGCAGGTGTTGTAGCCGCAGCCGCCGCAGTTCAGCTCATCTCCCGGCTCAAACTTGCCCATGGACTCCAGGATGTGCTTTATGGCTGCAGGGTCAATACTCTCCCTGACTATGGGTCTCGGTACAAACACCTTTGAGAAGTCTACATTCTTAGGAATTTCACATTCACTTTTCACTATCTGTGATTTCCGCTTTGTGAGATATTCCTTCACCTTTTTCTGTCTGACAAAAAAGCTGTCTGCATTTTTAGGCATACCCGGTCCGTTCAGGCAGCCACCGCGGCAGATATTTACCTCCACACATACTCCTTTGACCCTGCCCTCTTCCATTGCTTTGAAAATCTCCATACACTCATTGATTCCGTCAACCTTAAGCAGCTCGTAATTTTTTTCAGAACCATCAGCGTCAAAGCTTTTGAGCACTCCGCCAATTATGGGGAAGGCTGCTCCTCTTGATGACGCATTGCCATCAAAGTCTTGAGGCGTCAATTCGTCAATATCTATACCCTCATCGTTTATCCACTTAGACAGCTCTTCAAAGGTTAACACAGCATCAATGGTTTCCTTATGTTGAAAGCTTACTGCCTCTATTTTCTTTGCCGCACATGGTCCAATGAAAACAACCATACTGTCGTAGCCATATTTCTTCTTCAGAAGCTTACCATGAGCCAGCATGGGTGAAACCACCGGAATCAGAAATTTTGTAAGACTTGGGAAGTATTTTTCCACCAAGTAGTTCGCCGAGGGGCAGCAGCTGGTTATCATGCTTTCTTGCTTACCCGATTCTACTGCCGATTTATAGAGCTCTGCAACTACATCGGCTCCCCCAGCTGTTTCCTCAGCCTTTTGAAAGCCAAGAGTCTTAAGCACGACAGCCATCTTCTGTGCTTCATCAAAGCTGAAAGCTCCAACAAAGGATGGTGCAATACTTGCGATAACCTTTTTGTTTTCCTTAATTGCATTTCTTACCAGCTGCAAATCGCTCTGTATATTTCTTGCATTCTGCGGACAAACAATAAGACATTGCCCACAGCCTATACACCTTTCTTCTACAATACCTGCCTGATCATTCTTTATCTTCACTGCCTTAACGCTGCAGGTTCTAAGGCATTTATAGCAGTTCCTGCAATTTGCTTCTGAAAAATTTAAAAGGTTCATATTATATTCCCCCGGCTGAGAGCTTATCCACAAATACCTCTACACCAGCTTCGTTTAGGGATTCTACTGCATTATCATCTACCTTCACAGATACTGCCTTGGTACATTGACCCAGACAAAAGGCAGCCTTAACCTCAATTTTCTCTGCAAGACCTCTAGCCGCAATTATCTCCTGAAGCTTGCCGATTACATTATATGAACCCTTTAAGTGGCATGCGCTGCCTATACATACTTGTACTGTTATCATTCAGACACCTCCGCTTAGTTTGTGTTAATTTTTTCACATTGTTATGTTCATATCGTTAATTATATCATTAAGTTACTGTGAATAATACAGCTTGTACTAAATTATTTTATAAATAACTCTGTGCTTTCCTTTAATAATTACATTTGTATAAAACAAGCAAAAATATTGATAATAGGAGTATGATTAAAATATAGCTTCATATTAAGGAGATGTTTTTATGTCTGAATGTTCAACCTGTACAGCCAGCAGCTGTGACGGATGTGATAAGAAGCCTGCATCCTTGCTTGCAGAAACTCATCCTCGAAATAAAATTAAAAATGTAATAGCAGTAGTCAGTGGTAAGGGCGGGGTAGGAAAGTCCCTTGTTACTTCCTTGCTTGCAGTCACCCTGCATAGAATGGGAAACAAAGTAGGTATCATGGATGCTGATATTACAGGTCCATCTATACCCAAGATATTTGGCTTGAAGGGTCCGGCTTATCAAGCAGAGGACGGAGTTCTGCCGGTAGAAACCAAGAAAGGCATCAGGGTGATATCCCTGAATCTTTTGATGGAGGATGAGGATGCTCCGGTAATATGGCGTGGTCCTGTAATATCTGGCGTAGTGAAGCAGTTCTGGACCGACGTTATTTGGGGAGAACTGGACTACCTGCTTATTGACATGCCTCCCGGCACAGGAGACGTACCCCTTACTGTGTTCCAGTCCATTCCTTTGGATGGGATTGTTGTAGTGACTCTTCCCCAGGACTTGGTATCACTTATAGTCAAGAAATCATATCATATGGCAGTGCGTATGGACATCCCGATTCTCGGCATGGTGCAAAATATGAGCTATGTGACCTGCCCTCGCTGCGGCGAGATTATCAATCTGTTCGGCGGAGGCAGAATCGAAGATACAGTAGCAGAGCTTGGAATAAAAGAATGGGCGAAGCTGCCCGTAGACCCTGAGTTTACAAAGCTTTGCGACCAAGGAAGAATCGAGGATTTTGAGGCAGCCTATTTGAACGACTTTGCCGATAAAATAAAGGCGATGCTTGGCAGTAAGTAAAGCATGGACAGTACGGCATAGAAAAAATAAACAGCAAAGAGGGCATAGGTAAATTTTCTGACCTTCTCTCTTTGCTGTATTGTTTCTGCTATAATGTGGCTTGCCCTTCCTCCCAATTGACAGGGCATGCTTTTTCCTTAGTCAGAGCTGCCAATAATCTGATGATTTCATTTATGTTTCTTCCTACATTCAAATCGTTTTCACTGGCATATCTTACTTTCTGCTCAGGGTCTATAATGAAGGTTCCTCTATAGGCTACACCTGTTTCCTCATCCAGAATGCCGAAGCTTCTGGAAAGAGCCTTGGTATAATCGGATACAAGAGGATAGTCAATCTGCCCGATTTTCTCCAGCCATGCTCTATGTGTATAGACGCTGTCCGGATTTATTCCTATTACCTTAGCGTTATATTTTTCAAAATCACTTAACCGACGGTTAAATTCTGGCACCTCGGTCTCTCATATAGGTGTAAAGTCTAAAGGATAGAAGAATATTACTATCCACTTCTCCTTATAGTCACTTAAGGAAACACTGCCCATAGTGCTGTTCAAGGTGAAGTCAGGAGCCTTCATGCCTACCTTTATCATAATTTTCCCTCCTATTTGCTTATCATTTTGACAAAGGTATTATCTGCATTCGCTCAAATTATATACTTGCTCTGACTTCCGTTGTTTGCTTCCTGAAAATTTATATTTTTTATTTATTTTCTACCTGTACAATAATCGCATCGCTGACCTGCTCATGACATCCCCTAATGATAAAATCAGTCCTCTGAGTGTAGGTTATCAGCAGAAGCTCCCCTTCCTCTATAGCTATGATCCTATCATCTACAGATGCTTCCAGCCTGCCTTTATAGCAATAACAAGCAAAAAAGCTC
Organism: Clostridia bacterium; assembly: GCA_029238945.1. GTDB lineage: Bacteria > Bacillota > Clostridia > Lutisporales > Lutisporaceae > GWB2-37-7. Next base: position 580 of record JAQZBM010000141.1, on the reverse strand, counting down.
TTTTCATCTTTACCTGCGTCATGACGCACAGCAAGGCTCTCTGCAGGAGATATGCGGCAATGCTTCAGACTTCCTGTCAGCCCTTCTTTCATCATCAGATTAAAATCCCTGGCTTTTCCGTAGCTTACAGTACTCCAGCCTCCCTTGAAGCTGTCCTGTCCGTACTGCTTCAGATGAGCAGTATGCTGCCCCTCATGCACCACAGTAAGCTCACCCTCAAGCACCATAAGAATTCTATCAAAGCCATGCAGACTGGTGAATGCTGATTCTTCAAGCTCTACCCTTGCTGTACTCAATCTCCACTGGAAGCTTCTGTCTGTATAGCCGGCATCTTCAGGATATATGACCAGCTGTGTGGTAGTACCCCCTGCCCACCTGCTTGTCTGCTGCTGTTCCTTCTTTATTAATCGTATATTATGTATCATGGCTGTCACCCCTTTACTCATAGTATGATTTTACTGCAATGTAAAACTATATACAATACGCAGCTCATAGGTGCAAAACAATAGTGCAGCTTTCGCTGCACTATATGAGAGTGATAATGTCAGTAGCACCCTGGCAAGCCTGTTACCTGTCACCT
>JAQZBM010000140.1 GCA_029238945.1 Clostridia bacterium | reverse complement strand
CAACCTGCTGAAGTCTCTGGCTGGCATAGCTTTCATTTGCTTCCTTGGCCTTATCCAGCTGAATTTCGTTAAGCTTCCTGCTATCCTCCAGTCTTGAAAGACTTTTAGCACTGCTGTCCAGCTCTGCCTTGGAAATAAAGCCTTCCTGGTATAGCTTCTGATCCTGCTCATATTTTATTTTTGCTTCGTTTAAGTCGTTGACAGAGTTTCTGTATTGAATTTCAGCCTGTGTAACTGAGTATTCCAGATCTTTCTTATCCTTGTTCTCGGACTTTATCAGCTCGCTTAGCTGGCTTTGTAGTGCTCTCAGGTTCAGTTCTTCGCTTTTCAGCTTGTAAACCATATCGGCATCATCCAATTTCAGAAGTACATCTCCTGCCTTTACAGCCTGCCCCTCCTGTACATAAACCTCTTCCACCTTCTGGCTTATATCCAGCTGAATCTCCTGCTTTGCATTGGGCTCAATATAGCCCTTCAGGCTCAGCGTCTGTCTCATGCTTGTTCTACCTGCTGACGCTACAACAATTTTCCTGTATTGTGGAAGCTTCTCAGCTGCAATGCTGTAAATACTTGCTCCTGCTAATATGATGACAACAGCTGATGCTATGATTACCTTATATTTTGTCTTCATCACTTTTCCCTTCCCCCTACAAAATATTTAGTCATGATGTTGCCAGCAGCGAACCTTATGTCCCTCATGTATCTCGATAAGCTCCGGCATTTTCTCTCGGCATTTGTCCGTTGCACGCTCGCATCTGTCATTAAAGCGGCATCCCTCAGGGAACTGGCTTGGATGTGGAATGTATCCCGGAATTGAATACAGCTTATCTACTGAACTGTCAATCCTGGGTATGCATTTCATCAATCCTACCGTATATGGATGCATCGGCTTTCTGAACAAATCCTGCACACTTGCTTCCTCCATAATTTTTCCGCAGTACATGACGATTACACGGTCTGCATTCTCAGCCACTACACCTAAGTCATGGGTGATTAAAAGCATTGACATATTGAGTTTATTCTTCATAGACCTTAGAAGCTCCATTATTTCAGATTGTATAGTCACATCCAGCGCTGTTGTCGGCTCATCAGCTATAAGCAAGTCCGGGTTGCATGCAATAGCAATAGCTATCATAATCCTCTGTCTCATACCGCCGCTGAATTTTGCCGGCAAGTCGTTATAGCGTACTTGCGCTTCAGGAATGCTTACAAAGTTCATAAGCTGTATCGCTCTTTTCTTACTCTCTGATTTCGGCACTGTTTTGTGTATCAAAAGCGCTTCCCTTATCTGCTCGCCTACAGAAATTGCCGGGTTCAAAGACATCATAGGCTCTTGATATATCATGGAGACCCGATCTCCTCTGACCATACACATTTGCTTTTCACTCAGCTTTTGCAGGTTTACATTATTGTAATTTATATCTCCTTCAATTACCTTTCCCGGCGGATTAATAAGTCTCATTACTGATAGGGCAGTTACGCTTTTTCCACTTCCTGATTCTCCTACTATTGCAAGCGTCTCATTTCGTTCTACGCTGAAGCTTATGCCGTCAACAGCTTTAATCACTTGATTTCCTATATAAAAATATGTCTTTAAGTCCCTAACCTCTAATAGACTCATATTACTTCCCCCTCGCAATGTCTACAATGGTGTCCAAAAGCATCTGTCCTATCTTTTTGTACTGCTTTTTGTCAAGCATATCCATATTGTCTCTCATGGTAGTGCTTATGGGTTCCTTTTCAGGATTGCTGACCATCAAGGACTGTATATTTCTGCTTGTCATATCTATCAGTACCGGTGTGTTTAAATTTCCATACTGCAAATCTATGTTTTGTGCCCTTGCATTGTCCTTTAATATCTGAATGTATTCCTGTGCCTCTTTATTCTTCGGGAATATCCTTGATGTATCCAGAAGTACCTTGGAATCCTCTTTAATGGCTATATTTCCTATATTGAAGTAGGTAATACTTTTAATTTTTCCGGATAAAGCATACTTGCTTACAAAGCTGCTGGAGCCTCTCTTATCATTAAAGGTTCCATCCCAAAAGGCAAACATTATATTCTGCTTAGGCTTAATTTCACTTTGCGCAAGCTTCTTGGCGATTTCAAGCTGTGCAGCTACAGAGCCTGCTTCCAAAGTACCGGGATATCTGACGGCCTTGTCATCTCCTACATAGTCTATTCTGCTGCCTATTACTATGAAGTCATCCTTATATTCAGGGTCAGTGCCCGGTATATATCCGAGAACATTGTAGCCCTTTGTATTTGCAATAGTTTCTGATTCGACGCTGAACTCTATTGTCGGCTCTCCCAATCTAAGCAGTTCTTCTCCTGCTTCCTTTGACATGCTGATTACTACGGTGTCTTGAAACAATTTGTCTATGGTTGCATGTTTCGGAGCATCATATTCAAATCCCCAGTCTTGGATGACCAATAAGGCACGTGGTTTTATTATTATTGCCAAGGTCTGCAATGCACCGGTCATATGCCTATAATCCATTGGAACTGACAAATCAAGGATTAATACCTTTGAGTGTAGTCCACGAGCCATCAGAAGGTCAACTCTCTCTGAATTTAACTCAATCAAATCCCTGACTTCAACTTTTTCAACTTCAAATTCCCCCGAGAAGGTTACTGGGCTGGCAACTGCATAGTCCTTCCTGAAAATGAGTTCCTTATTTCTACCAAATGAATCCTTAAGCTTAAGAGTTGATGCCTTTACATTTACAGACTTCAATATGTCAAATTCGTGTATATATTTATTATCATAAGGCTTTACTCCATAGCTCTCCAGCTCACTGCTTATGTATTCCGCCAGTGCTTTGTTCTCTTCGCTTCCGGCAAGTCTTCCCTTGTATTTATCACCACTTATTTCCTCTATTGTATTAAATGCCTCAGCTGAATCAAACTTGTATAAGCTTGGAGGCTGCGGAAAGAAGATTATGCCCAGCACCAGAGTATAGCACGCAAGCTTTATAATAACCGTTTTCTTATGCTGTTCGTAGTTCTTTATCTCATACGCAAGTTTTAATGGAGAAACATAAGATGGTATTCTCCTTATGAAGGTTATTACTCTCGACGTTCTCTTCTCAAACTCTATCCTTAACCCCTCTCCGAAAAGGTTAAAGCCGACGATGCTGGCAGCAAATGCGGCTGCCGGATAGATAATCAGATATATCTTATCTGTGCCGAAAAACATATACGTGAAAATCAAAAGCGATGCCCAGTCAAACTCAAAGGGTACATTTAAATCTCCATCGGCGTTATAGTATCCTCCTGCTGCAAGCAATCCAAATATTCCTATCTGCGACATGGTTTGCAATACCAAAGCAATCTCAAGGAAAAAGAATACAATCAACGAAGGAATCAAGTGCGGGATTACGTTTTGAACTGCAATCTCAAGTCTGCTTTTGCCTATGGCAATTTCACCTTCAACAAAGTCCTGCTCAAGAATTTCAGAAACCTTTTCCATCAGAACATAAGCGAGCTTGCTCCAACCAAATAGCGTTAAAAGCAGCACCACTATAAAATTATCTTTTTTGAGAATATCTATAAACAAAGCAAAGTTAGAAAGCATCAAAACAACAACGATTAAAGGAAAAGCGCTGAAAAGAATATTAAATTGTTTAATAAACCATGTTGCAAACTTATTTTTATAGGCACCTGCTATAGCTAAAGGTAAAGCAATAATGAGTCTCCCGATTGCGGTCAGTATGGCTGTAATCATAGTAATCTTACAGCCGTATATGATTAAGCTTCTTAAATCCCTGCCTCTGTGGTCAGTTCCCCATGGATACTCATCTCCCGGAGGAACAGGAGGAACCACAAAGGTGGTTTTGCCGCCATCAACCTGAAACTCAAGTCTCTGCTTCCCATAGGGGTCAGCAGTAGCCAATTTTTCCGGATACATACTTGTTATAAGCAGTACAAAAAGTAAAATCCCCCCTATAATCAGCGGAAAATTCCACTTCCGTATTGAACTTAGCTTTATCATGCCGTTTCCTCCTTCAGAGGCTTAAATGTCACATGTTTAATAGCCTGGAATAAGGTGTCAAGAATGAAATATATAATTCCTATTACAATTATCGTAACAATAGTAGTATTTCTGTCATAGCTCTTATATGAGTTCATCAGCAATTGAGTTATGCCGGGATAGGAGAACATATACTCCACAATCATCATATTGCCGATTATCATAGAGGTTATGTTTGATAAGCTTTCAAAAATAATTCCTATGGCATTCCTCATTACGTGGTTCCAAAGTATTCTTCTGCTGGAGCAGCCCTTTCCGATAGCAGCTTTCACATATTCCTTATCATAGCAGCTCTCAATGCTCATGGCAGTTACTCTGGCGATATAGGCAGCAGGCAGTATGGATAGGGCTATTATCGGAAGCAGTTCATGCTGCCATGTGCCGGAGCCCGCTACCTTAAAAATCTTTATTCCGTGCTGTATAAGCCATATAGCAAAGGACTGAAGCAATGCTACCACCAAAATATCAGGCAATGATATAGGTATAATCGTCAAAAGCACCTTCAGACTTGAATCCCTGCTGTTGCCCCGTCTGCTGTCAAATATACCCTTTAATATTCCGATAATCATGGCGAGTAAAAGTCCGCCGGTCAAAAGCTTTATTGACTTGCTAAGACTATTCTTAATAAGCAGAACTGCATCCTTGCCATTTGATGTAGTTTTGTACTCACCCTGAGCTAAGGATTTAAGATTGTAATTGACTATTTGTACAATATTTTTTATCGGATAGGTTACAGTCCATTTGTCGTCAACCTTCTTTATGGTAAAGTCTTTTGGTATTACAGTGATAAAAACCGTTACATAAATAAATATGAAAAATATTAAAATTGTGGAGAATACTCTTTTCAATATGTTTAAAATTACTGGGTTCATGCTACTCCCCCCTGAACTTTTCATTATAGTCAATCAGATGGCAAGCAACCTTATGCTGGCTTCCTGAACCTTTGAGAAATGGCATCTTGTGCTTGCATATTTCCATGGCATGCTGGCATCTGGGATGAAAGGCACAGCCTGCTGGAATATTTATGGGACTAGGCACTTCGCCTTTTATAATTTGTCTTTCTCTATCGTTGAAGGGATCCGGGATTGGTGCTGAAGATAATAGAGTTTTTGTATAGGGATGTATAGGATTGTTGTAAATCTCGTCTACGTCACCAATTTCTACGATTTTCCCCAGATACATAACTCCAACCTTATTGGACATGTGCCGGATAACATTTAAACCATGGGCTATGAACAAATATGAAACCTTCAGTTCATTTTGAAGCTCTGTAAGCAGATTAAGTATCTGCGACTGTACAGATACATCCAGTGCAGAAACAGGCTCGTCACAAATTATGAATTTCGGCTTAGTGGCTATGGCTCTTGCTATGCCGATTCTTTGCCGCTGGCCGCCGCTGAATTCATGAGGAAATTTCTTCATATCCTTTTCACTTAAGCCCACTAGACTTAAAAGCCGTTTTACTTCTTTCTCATATTGATATTTGTGGACAACCTTATGTATACTTAAAGGCTCCGACAGTATATCAGAAATCGTCATTTTAGGGTCCAATGCAGAATAAGGATTTTGGAAGACTACTTGGATATCTTTTCGGATTTTCCTTAATTCCTTATCCGAAATTTGATTTATATTCTTACCCTCCAAAAAAATATCACCTGAGGTAGGTTTAATAAGCCTCAGTATAAGCCTGCCTGTCGTTGACTTGCCGCAGCCGCTTTCTCCAACCAGTCCGAGAGTTTCTCCTTCAAGTACATCAAAGGATACTCCATTTACTGCCTTAACAAACTCAGTCTTAGCACCAAGCTTTGAAGTGACTGCAAACTGCTTAGTCAAGTCCTTTACTTCAATAATCTTGTTCACGATTTCACCCCCATAGAAGAATATTATCAGAAAATAGTGAATTTTTCATTATGTTTAAATCTGGAATATGGATATTTTTGTGAATTTTTCATGAATTATATTTCACATATAATATATAAAAAGTTGATATAAAAAAAGCGGCTTTCGCCGCTTTGATTTATTGTCTTAAAATAGCTCCTACTTGGCTAGCAAGAGAGTTCAATATCTTGTTGTGTACCTTTGACACATCTTCTTCTGTCAGGGTTTTCTCTTCTGAACGATAAGTGATGGCATAAGCCATGCTCTTATAGCCCTTTTCTATTTGACTTCCTCTGTATATATCAAACAGCTTTACATCTTCAACAGTTTTGCCGCCCTTGTTTTTTATGATTTCTTCAATTTGTCCTGCGCTGATTTCTTCATCCACTACAACTGCGATATCTCTGCTTACTGACGGATATTTTGGCAGCGGACTGTACTTTATTTCAGGATTGCTTTGATTCATAATCTCATCAAAGTTCAGTTCTGCTGCATATACTCTTACAGGTACATCGTAGTTGTCAAGCACATCAGGATGAAGCTCTCCAAGCAAGCCTATTCTCTTGTTGTTAATTATCAACTCCGCTGTACGGCCCGGGTGGAAGCTGTCGCTGTTTGAAGAGAGTATCCTATAATTCTTTATATTTAACTCTTCCAACAGGTTTTCCACTACACCCTTGAGATCAAAGAAATCCACATTTCCATACATTCCTATAGTAAGGGTTTCTCGTTCCTCTGCCAAATCAGTCAAAGGCAGCGTTTCTGCCAGATATACCTTTGAAAGCTCAAAGAACTGTCCTTCTTCTATCTTTCTGTTGTAGTTCCTTGATATAACATCCATTATATTTGGCAGGATAGTTGTTCTCATTATACTTTGCTCTTCCCCCAATGGATTTATAAGCTTTATCGCATTTCTTAGCGGGCTTTCTGCCTTAAGATTAATTTTGCTGAATACTCCCGGACTTACGAAGGAATATGTGAATACCTCATACAAGCCCTGAGCAGTAAGATTATCCTTAGCCCTGTCAATCAGCTTTTGCTCATAGCTCTTTGAGCCTTGAGTGAAAGTAGTATCCATCAGCTTGGTCGGAATATTATCATAGCCGTAAATTCTTGTAATTTCTTCTATAACATCGGCTTCAATCTCAACATCATCTCTAAAGCTTGGTACAGTCACATTGAAGCTGCTGTCGACAGTGAATTCCAAAGCCTCAGATATTCCTTCATGTCATCTCCGCTTATGTCG